>JANMNK010000689.1:0-4462 GCA_031373875.1 Pirellulaceae bacterium
AGTTCAGTCCAAGGCAATGCCATCGCGCCAAACTGCTTGGCCATCGCTTCGGCTTTATCGAGCGAACGGTTCACGATGCGAATGTGTCGGGCGCGTGCGTCGATTAAGTACTTGATCGCTTCCTCGCTCATTTCACCCGAACCAATGACAAGAACGCGTTTATCATCGAGTCGCTCGTAAAATTCCTTGGCAATTTCGCTAATCGCAACGCTTGGTACGCTGATTCGACGACGATGGATTTCCGTTTCGTTTGCGACCCGCTTGGCTACTAAGTTCGCGTGCTGGAATAATGCATGAACAATCGGCCCCGCTAGTTTGAGTTGGCAAGCCGTTTCGTATGCTTGTTTCACTTGGTTGAGGATTTGCGTTTCGCCAACAATCAAACTGTCCAAGCTTGCCGTGACAGAAAATAGATGACTCAACAAGTCACGATCAGCAAAAGAAAACAAATGGTCCCGAATGTCTGCGGAATCTAAACCATGGAAGTCGGCGATAAAGTCAATCAAGTTTTCTGCCGTTGGAACCGTCGCTGCTTCGTCGCCTGCTGCGTAAACTTCGACGCGATTGCAAGTGCTGAGCAATACAAATTCAGCTTGGGGGTATCGTTCGCCAAGTCGCGTTATCGCTTGTTCCACTTGATGCGGACTGAACGATAGCCTTTCACGAATTTGCAGCGGTGTCCGATGGTGACTACATCCAACGAGAACGAGTTTCATAATGCGACTCCATTCCCGTTTTCAATAGGCCCATCTATCGTTTGTGATGAAGTTTGGTTTGGCAGTGTTTCTTGACGACCATGGGGCGAGAATACTACCAACGCAAGTGCCGTAGCCATGCAGAGGAAACTGCAGATATTGATGTAGGCTGTCCACTTCCATTGGCCGTGTCGCGCAAACCGATACTGGAGAATGCTTGCGACAAGAAGCCAAATGAAGATAACACCGGAGAAAAGTATTCCACCCTCTGTCCAAGCCACTCGCCCGGTGCGTTGCAAATTCATCACGACGCCCGAGACCAATCCCAAGCCAATAAAAACGACCGACGCGTAGACGCACATGCTGCCGATCGCTTGCAGGTATTCAAGCGAAGGCAACCGCGGTTTGGAGGACTGGAGTAATTTCCATTTCAAACGCCGCGACTGTAGGAAGAACATCAACGAGACTGCAAAACCGAGAGTGACGAGCATGGTTCCGGCGAGCAGACTCAAACCGTGCATCCACCGCCAAAGTCCCAACGCCGTATCGCGTTCAAACGGTCGAGCAGAACGGAGTAACACCCCAATGGCAATCAATGAAAGCACGAGCGGAATCAGAAAAGTCCCCACCGGCGACTCGGGGCGACGCCAAACAAGCAGCAAATAGATTACCGCCATTCCAAAGGACGCAATCATTGCCCAATCGTGCCACGATGCTAATAAGTACTGTGGGCCCAAATCGGTCAGTTGCCGTGTGACCAAATCCAGTAAATACAAAAAGTGCGTCAACAACCCTAGAAGGGCCAACGTAACAACTAAGCCCATACGAAAGGGCATCTTGAAAACCCAACGAGATAACTCAAGTCCAAGTACGAGCAAATAGGAAAGCGTAAAGCAGGAAACGGTAACACCCGTTAACATTGAGTCGTAACCCCCGAAACCCCAGAACTTGGCCGAATAGAGTAAATACTGTTGCGTGTAGTCTTATCTTAACTACTCCGACCAACTCACAAAACGCGAAATGAAGCCTTCGTCGGCAATCCAAGTGCTTCGGAGTTCAGATCGCATAGACGTTCAGTAGCTTTTTATTCAAGAAGTCTTGTTACCGAACCCTATTTGCGCTTGCAAATATCGCGACAAGACTCTTGGTTGGGTAAGAGTAGACTGCAAAGCAGGGTTGAAAATAATGAAGAATCTACCACACGCAAGCTAGATTCTTGCGGCAAACGAACGCGATCTATTGCTACGCGAGATTTTCAACATAGTCGGTGAAGCTTAGACTTCCGCCAGCCAAATTAGTCATGACGCTGAGCTTGTAGTTGGCGTTGGCGATATCGGATGCTACGAGGTCAAAATCGATATTGCCGGACAGTTCCACTTGGTCGCGCCCCGCTAGATCACTATAGAATGCATCAATTCCATCGAACCCTGTCGCATTGTGGCTAAAACCTTCGCCGAAAATGGTTGCCTTGACGCCGTTGAATCGAATGGTCGATCTTGTCGCGTCGTCAGTGAACAAAACGCGATCGGTACCTGTAGTCGCTTCGGCATTCACTTTGCCAAATCCGATAGCGCGGTTATCAAATTGTTGACCTGACATGGCCGCAGAATTCGAAGTAAGGGAAAGTACATCGTCAAAGCTTGAGTCAAACAGATAAGCGATATCATTCGCACTGCCAAACGCTGATACCTGCGTGAAGCCTGTTCCGCCAAGCTCGTAACCGGTTCCGGACAAGCTCCAACTTGCAGGCGAAGCTCTAAAAGTGTCGACGCCATTGGAGTCTTGGAGAACGGCCACATCCTGGCCACCAGCATTCATGTTCGCAGTCACGCGATCGAACCCAACCATCGAAACACGGCTCACCGCATTCGACAGTTGTGCTGACTGGCTGCTGGCTTCGAAGGTGTCTTGGTAATGCGAATCGTTTACTGTTGCGGTATCTGTCCCCGATCCGGCGATGGCGGTCAGTTGCTCGAATCCTTGGGCGGTAACTCGCGTATTCCGTATAACGAAAGTCGATTCCGTTGGTCGCGACGTGAAACCATCGTTACCGTTTGAGCCCGTCAAATGTGCAATGTCATTGCCGCCGCCTTTGGCAGCGATAATCAAGTATACGAATCGGTTCGAACGAATCTGGTAACCTGGACCTGACAATTCGCTCATCATTTCGGTGGTCGTCAACTGATCGTTTCCAGCGGAATCGTACATGTAGGAACGATCGAGCAAGTCATTTGCGTTTCCCGTTACGACGTCAAAGTTGTTGGCGTTGAGATAGTAGTTGTTTCCGTAAAGTTTGGACTCGCCAGGCGTTGCAACAAAGTTATCGCGTTGCCCTACCGTACCCGTGAGCGAGGCAGTGTCATTGCCGTTGGTAGCGTAAGCATAGATCCTGTGAACGCCTTCGACTCGGTTCTGGAAATCGCTTCCACTCATTGTTGCTTGAAAAGTCGATGCAACGAATGTTTCGTTTCCGTCTGTGTCATAAAATCGAGCGACATCTTCGTTTCCACCACCACCAAATCGAATATCTTCTGTGCCATAAAGGAAAGCTTCGTACCATGTTCCCCAAATGCGTGCCGAAGAACGACGAAGATCGATTTCTTCCTTGTCCTCGGAACCTCGGAATTCGATTAAGTCCTCGCCGCTATTGGCCAGTAACCGTATCGTGCGGTTTTCTGCGGCGTCAAATTCATAGGTGGTCCCGTTCAGGGAAACTTGCCCACCGTTGCGGTTCATTTGAACCAAGAATGAATCGTTCCCCCCCGTACCATTAAACACCAGTTGTGAATCGAAACTTGGGCCAAGCAATGTCGAAGTGAATTCGGGGTCCACGTGCCCTACATCGTATGCGATCCCATGGGCACCGGCCGGCAATCGTGTGCCCGAAAAACCATGCTCCACTCCGATACCGTTGTTAGCCTTAGGGCCGGATGAGCCCAAGAACAATCCGACATTGGAAACGCCTTCCTCCAGGGTCTCCAAATGTTGCGTTTCGATCTCGTAGTTGCCAGGTCGAAGATTATCAAATCGATATCTGCCCTGGACGTCACTTAAGGTTTCCAATTGAATGGGTTGGTTGAGGTCGTCAACGCCTGTCAATTGAACGAGAACGTTACTGACCAAACCGTCCTTTGCGTCCAGCACCAAGTCGCGGTCGTAGTCGATGTAGATTTGTCCGGCGAGAGACGCAGGGCGATACTCGCCAAAGTTGTACATTTCGCCCGGTTGTGTTACGCCGACGGTAACACCGCTGAAAGTGTCGTTTGTTTTGGTGCCGCCTCGATTACCAAGTTGATCGTTCGCGTCAAAATGACTTGGTGTATCGCCCTCGGTAATGGAGTACGTGCCCGGTTCAAGATATCCAACGACATAGTAACCGCGGTCGTTCGTCAGGGCTGTTCGCGTCACCGCGATGCCCTTGTTTGTAACTCCCGATAATTGGATTTCGATCCCGGCTAGGCCATCTTCGTCTCGGCCGAGTAGGGAGTCTTCGTTTTCGTCAACAAAGACGGTTCCGCTAATCCAAGTCAGTGGCGACTCGGTGAAGTTATACCCGCCGACTGTTGAATTCGCTCCGCGCGGAAGGAGAATCGATTCGATCGTATCATCGGTGACTTGTCCACCCAAGTCGCCCGCGTAATCGTTTCCGTCCGAAATGAACGATGGTTGAACTTGCGATAGACGATAAGTACCCGGACGTAATCCAGGAAAACGGTAACTGCCCGCAGCGTCGGTCGTCGTTGATCGCTCAACCAGTCCTCCCAAAT
>JANMNK010000702.1:0-6806 GCA_031373875.1 Pirellulaceae bacterium
AGGTAGAGGATGACAATTGGAGTCACAAATGGCTTGAATGCCGGAAAACGATTGCCCAATGAGTCTAATTGCTGTATGCCAAAGTAGCCGCCGAGCATGACGGCCCACCGAGCCGCTGTTGGTAGTCGCTGCATCCATGCAAAAAAAGCAATCAGAATCCGATAAGGCCAAAACGTTGCTCGCAGGGCGTGAATCATCCCGTTTCGAGCGTACTCCGAGTTGGGGTCTAATCGCAGTGCTTCTTCAAAGTGTTTCAAAGCTTCCTTGCGTTTGCCTTGTTCCAATAATGACCAAGCCAAATTCGAATGCGTCAAACTGCTTTCGGGCGCTTTTTCCAAAGTTTCTCGAAGCGACTTTTCCGCATCGCTCGATTGACCCAATTTCCGTAACGCCATATTGCGTAAGTTGCTACAGACTTCATCCTCGGGATCGTACTGCAATCCTTGCTCGGCGGCGTCGAGTGCATTTTTCCATTTGCCGAGAGCAAACCAAGTCTGAGATAGGAGGGCTTGGTTATTGCTCGATGTGTGATCCAGCCTGACAGCTTCCAGAGCAGGGTCCAAAGCATCCTTGGGACGATTGCGTTGAAGCAGAGACCTACCTAGAGCGTAGTGCCCAAAGTCCAGTTCGGGATCGTTAGCGATCGCGTTGCGTGCGTGGGTTGTCGCTTCAGTATGTTTTTCTAAATCGGACAAGCACAGGCTGAGGCATGCATGAGCGTACGAATCGCTGGGGCTCTCAACGAGAATTCTTCGCAATTCATTGGCAGCTAATTCCGTCCGCCCTGCGTCCATCAACATGGCTACTCGTTGGTACTTATTGATTGAATCCATCATCTTGCTTTCTGTGGCCGACCGACATTTCCGCGTCTGAGCATCGAGAATTAAGAATCAGGCGATATCCATGGCCTGTAGCTGCAACAGTCGGGAGTACACTGCATAGAATAATCATCTTGTGATTCTTTTGTTAGGCATCGTTGTCACCTTGGCGGAATGCCACGATGATTGGGTTGAGAGTACTTTCACCAGCGACGGCGCAAAACTCATGAAAATCGCCAAGCGTTGGCTTCACTTCTTGATGATGCTCTGTGTAGCCTGGCTGACCATGATCACAACTCACGAAGTCGGTCACATTGTGGGTGGTTTCGCAAGCGGAGGCGTTTTGCGTCACGCTGACCTCTGGCCGTGGCATTTGCCGTTCAGCTTATTTGAGCCCAATCCGCATCCGTTGTTTACGCTTTGGATGGGACCTGTCTTGGGAGTTGTTTTGCCGGTTGGTCTTGCGATGGTCATTCGTCGAAAGTGGAGTTGGTTCGTTGCGAACTTTTGCATTCTTGCGAACGGTTGTTATTTGGCGACGGCGTGGATTACCGGCGATCGGTTTCTTGACACGGCCCAATTACTCGCAGCGGGAGCTTGGCCGGTTTCGATCTTCTGTTTTTGCGCGGTCACTATTCTTGTTGGTTACGTGCGATTTCGAGAGTCGTGTGGGAATATTTTCGGCCAACCCGACATCCAGCGAGATGCGAAATGAGGAACTTACAAAAGCGCAATCCAGCGGCAAACGAAGACTATCGCTATTTCCAGTGATCGCGGACTTCATCCAAGGGATAATCCATAACCGCCGGGGGGGACTCTTCGTTGAAGATGTCCCACAAGCGAGCGTAGCCGCGATTGATTAGTTTTGTTCGTTCGATGACAAACTGCGGGTCGAGATTTTGCCTTGCGAATTCCCCTTCGACGATCACCTTAGGTAGAAAGCGTTCGTCATCGATAAATTGAGCGAGCGTCGGATTGCAACGCAGGTGACATTCGCGAACGGTGTGCAGTGTTTCGGGATCGATCCAGCCGATTACGTATTGCAAATAGAGGTCGCTGTCGGTGATGTCTTCGACTTCGGCACCGCAAACTCGGCACAGGTAACCTTGATCACAACGCGCCATATTGGATTACAGACCCAGTACGTCGTACATCGAGTAGAGACCGACAGGCTTGCCCACGAGGAACTTGGCCGCTTGCAATGCACCGGAAGCGTAACAATCTCGATTGCTCGCGCCGACTCGCAGTTCGATTGTCTCGCCTAACAGGCCAAAAATAATCGTATGTTGTCCTGGATCGTCGCCGACGCGCACTGCATGGTAGCCGATTTCGTTTTGCGGTCGTTGACCAACTTGGCCGTGACGTCCGTGTACATGATGCGTCCAGCCCATCTCATCCGCAACTATCTGACCGAACTTGAGAGCAGTACCGCTCGGGCTGTCTTCTTTGTAGCGATGATGACGTTCGATGATTTCCACGTCGACGCCACTGGAAACGCCTTGTAGGGCACGCGCGGCTTGCTGGACTAGTTTCATGGTCAAGTTCACTGCGAGGCTCATGTTGGGAGCGTAGCAGACGGGGATCGATTTACCCGCCATTTGAACTTTGCTGACCAATTCGGGAGAAAGCCCAGTCGTAGCAACGACGATCGGAATATTTTTTGCCAAGCAAGCGTCCACTGCCGAATTGCAGCCTTCGGGGGAAGAGAAATCGATTAAAGCTTGGATCCCATCGGGCCAGGTGGATGAAATGTTTACCCCGAGAGGAGTTACACCGGCCAAGGAACCTGCGTCCTGTCCTTGCATCGGACTTTTGGGATGATCGATTGCAGCGACAATAGTCATTTGTTGGTCTTGGCTACCGAGGGCGACTAATCGGCGTCCCATGCGACCGGCGGCACCGTGGATGGCTATCTGAAACGTGGACATGCATTGCTACCTTGATAAATGGAGTACAGTCGATTTATCAGAGGTTAGCGTGCAATGGCCAGTCGTTCAATGAGCCGAACACGCTAATTGACACAGCCAACTCAATTTATCAGCGATCGACTTTTTAGTAGCGATCGACTTTTTAGCAGCGATACCATTTAACCGTAGAGTTGTATCGCTTTGATGATGGCGTCGAGTTCATTAGGCACCGCGACGGCACGATTTGCAAACGCGGCGCGCGAGACACCACGACTACCTAGAACTTCGTCAAATTTCTTTTGGTCCGTCGTATGATAGGCCACTGTTGCTGTTGGGTCTTTGAGTTGATGGCCTGTCAGTATGCAAACGACGCGTTCGGACGGGTCGATGACACCTTGTTCGCACAACAGTTTTGCACCCGCAACACTGGCGGCGCTGGCTGGCTCGCAACCGATGCCGCCTGCTCCAACTTGGGCTTTGGCGTCGAGTATTTCTTGATCCGATACTCGTCGAACGATGCCATTGCAAAAATCTAAAGCTCGCAGGCATTTCTTTAAATTAACGGGCCTATTGATTTCGATAGCCGAGGCGATCGTGTCCGCCCGTTTCTGCGACATCTCAAGTTCAGCATAGTACGAATCGACAATCGTCCGGTCCGGTCGCCCCGCATTCCACCGCAGTCCGCGATTCTCGTACAGTTCATACAAGGTATCCGCCCCCGAAGCATTGATCACTGCCAAGCGAGGAACGCGATCGATCAGCCCCAGATGATGCAGTTCCATAAACGCTTTTCCGAAAGCACTACTGTTCCCAAGATTGCCACCGGGCACGACGATCCAGTCGGGTACTTGCCAGCGGAGAGCCTCGAGCACGCGGAACATGATGGTCTTTTGCCCTTCCAATCGGAACGGATTGACGCTGTTGACCAAGTAGATACCAAGCTCTTTCGAGACCTGTTGGACTCGCTGCATCGCGTCGTCGAAATCGCCAGAAATCTGAACCGTCAGCGCCCCGTATTCAAGGGCTTGAGAAAGCTTGCCGTAGGAGATCTTGCCGCTGCCGATAAAGATGACTGCTCGCATCAGTTGGGTGACGGAACAGTACATCGCCAACGATGCGCTCGTATTTCCGGTGCTGGCACATGCTGCTCGCTTGGCGCCGATCATGTTGGCATGCGAGAATGCTGCGCACATGCCGTTGTCTTTGAATGAACCTGACGGGTTCATGCCTTCGTATTGCAGGAACAAATTTCCCGCTTGCATGCCGACGTATTTGCCGACCAAGTCTGCAGGCTGGAGCAGCGTCTGCCCTTCGCCTACAGTCACAATTTTTTCGTTGGGAACAAACGGCAGCAATTCGTGAAACCGCCAAACACCGCTGAACCGTCGCCGTTCGAAACGATGACTCCAAAACTTTTCAAAGTCACTCAATCGCTGAGGTACCGACGCGGAATTCCAGTCGTAAGCAATATCCAACAAGTCGCCACACCGCGGACAACCCGTCATCACTTCGTCAACCGAGTAGGTAGCCCCACAGTCCGCGTTCAAACACTTTTGGTGCGCGATTTCCGTCGTTCTGGTTACGGGAGCATTTTGGGTCATTTTTTTAAGCATGTCTTTCGGCCTGCCGCAAAGCGTATGAATCATCTCCCGCCCTTAGGGAATGATCGTCCAAACACGGATCTGCATTTCGAAAAATAGCACGAAGTGAACAGTGACAAGGATTTTCTTGTCCAATATTATGGTTACTGGTCCGTTTTGTTAACTTAGACTAGTCAATAATGTCAATGGCGAGCCGAAACACCCCTCTTGCAGGGTGCTTGGGTGCAGTTGACCGAATTCGCTAGCATTCGTACCATCTTAGCACTTAAGTTTCCGACGCCTTTTGAGACTCTTAACGACGTGAAAAAGCCCACAAAGAAAAGCAAATCGTTTCTCGATGTTAAAGAGCGCAACGCCTTCAAAAAAATGCTCTTGGAGCTTCGCGCGCGGTTGTCAGGCGACGTCAATATGATGGCGCAGGAAGCACTTTCCGGTGGCACGGACGGACTTGGATCACTAGCTCCCACCCACATGGCAGATTTGGGGACCGATGCGTATTCCCAAGAATTCACTTTGTCGATGATGCAGAATGACGGTGACCGGTTGCAGCAAGTTCAAGATGCTCTTGAAAGGATTGCTGAAGGCAAATATGGTGCCTGTGTTGAATGCGAAGGTCGCATTCCTAAAGCCCGTTTAGAAGTCCTTCCGGATACGCCCTATTGTGTCAAGTGCGCAGCAAAGCCTCGCGAGTCGTAATCGCTCGACGGAAGAAACCAAGCTAAGTCGACCCATGTCGGCTCGAATCCCTGCGTCGCGTTATTACGTCTATCTGGTGTTGGCGACATTTGGTGCTGTCGCTGACTTGTGGACCAAGCAAGCTGTTTTCTTTTGGCGGGGCTCGCCGGGGATTCAACCGATCTGGTGGTTGATTCCCGAGTACGTAGGTATTGAAACCGCCGTGAATACCGGAGCATTATTTGGACTAGGAAGCGGTTTTGGATGGTTGTTTGCTGTGATGTCCGTCGGAGCGGGCGTCGGAATTCTTGTCTGGTTATTTTTTTTCCGCGCTGCCCAAAGTCTTTGGCTGACCGTTGCGATGGGATGCGTTACCGGAGGGATCATAGGAAACCTTTACGATCGAATCGGGCTAGGTTACCAAACACATTGGCCGCCCGAATGGAAGAGCGGCGTGCGCGATTGGATTCTCTTGCGATGGGGAACGCATACGTGGCCCAATTTTAATATCGCCGATAGTTTGCTGGTCTGTGGAGCCATCATGCTGGCATGGCACACTTTCCAAGCACCAGTCGACCCGTCGCCGACACAGCCTACCGAAAAATAATCGGCCGCTTCTAAGTTACGGTGCGATACTCGATTGCAAAGTAAGCATCCACTGCTTTGGCTAGTTCGCTGCTTGATCGATCTTCCTGAAGGCGGTCATCCACGACGCTACGCTGACTCTTCGATCTCTTTCGTTCTTCGGTCGAAATCACCAAGTGCATGCTCGTCGTTAACGCGCCCATGCTTTCGGATTTCTTGGAGGAAGAGTCGAGCACGGATTGCCCATCGGCTACGTCCCGACCATTTGGATCCACCAACTCAAGTCGTTGCAGAAAATCAATTGGTTGCACCGTCATTGGTTGGCTAGATTGCGTGGCTATGTTTAACCCAGCAATTTGTTTTGTCACAATCGTGGTAACGGGCGATTCTAAAATCGTATTGGTCGGCCCACCTAAACTTTGACCTTGGATACCGGGACGCCAGCGCCCAACAGTTCCTATGGCGAGATTCACAAAATAGATGAGGCCATCGGAGCCGCTTGCAATCTGAACGATGCCAGGCTGATTGTTGATGAATCGATGAGATCCGGTGACGTCGTAAGATTCGTTAAATGTAATTAAGTCAAATTGTCCTAGATTCATATCACCGACAATCATTCCGCCTTGAAATACAGGAGGAAAAACGTTGCCCGTATAGAAGTCGCCCGCCAGGATGGCTTGAGCGCCGTCAGCGTGACTTCGTGCGATGACGCCGGGAGCAACGATCTCGCCCGATGCGTAGAAATCCTGAGCGATTGCAAGATCTTTGTAACCGTTTGTTCGAACGCTCACTCCTTCGCGGCCTTCATAAAAAGGCCAACCGAAATTAGCACCGCGACCAAAATTTATTTCTTCCCAAGTGTACCAACCGACGTCGCCGATATAGGGATCACCCGTAAGGGGATGGATAACAAAGCGGAATGGATTTCGAAATCCCGTGCTATCCACCTTGGACCGATTGCTATCGGGATTGCCGTCGAAATATGGATTGTCGGCAAGCCCTTGTCCTGTCAAAGGATCGATTCGTAGCATCTTGCCACTGAGACTTTCTAGTAACACGCTCCGTGCGGCCCTTGGGTCAACTCGACCATACGAAGCGCCGTCTCCGATCGATGCAAACAAACTTCCATCTAAACCAAATCGCAATTGTCCGACCGTATGCGATTGCGAATCGGTTAATATGCAGTCATCGAGGATTGAATTGCCACAGGATGCCGGAAT
>JANMNK010000814.1:0-8460 GCA_031373875.1 Pirellulaceae bacterium
AATCCCACTCAGCGTTCGTGGCGCAGTCTCAGAAGCTTCCGTCGTTGGCGGTGCAATTGCTGCCTTCCCTTGATGGAAATGGATCGCGCACCTCATTGAGTTTGAGATTCGCCGCTGCGCTCAGTCCGAGCTAATTAGAAACGATAAAGTGAAATGAAAATGCGTGACTTCCATAATGAAAAACTATCGTTTTGAGTTTGCGCTGGGCTGTCTAGCTGGAGCGGCTACGATCACGACGCTCTGGATAATGCTGACGTTGTTTCAACTCGTCGGGCTCGGAACGTTCCATGCGGACTACTACTATCTTCAAATTCGTGAATTCGTTCCCCCTGAAAACAGGGAAGCAATGGAATTTCGCGTTATTGAGATTTACAATATAGCACAGCAAAGAGCGGCACTCGTGCGCATGATCGTCCTGGTTGTTCATTTAGCATTGCTCCTGCTCGCTCGCAGATGGTTGAAACTTTCAACCGTCGTCGAGGTTGGAAATAGCGCAACTGAATCCAGCATCAACTAAAACTGACCACGACGGTAACGATTTTATAATTTGCGTGTACTTATGAAGCCGGGCAGTAACCGCTACTGTTGCAGGATAAATTTACTTAACAACGAACCATTGAGAAGCAACCCATGAATGAGCAAACAAAAACATCCTCTCCTATCTGGTTTTGGGTTGTCGCGGTACTTGCACTGTTGTGGAACATTATGGGCGGCATGATTTTTTTGACTGAGGTGTTTGCCCAAGAATCGATGATGGCAACCATGACGGAGCCTCAGAAGGAATGGGCTCGATCGACGCCGATGTGGATCTACGTGGTCTTTGCAATTGCTGTCATTACAGGGCTTGCTGGAAGCGTTTGCTTGTTGATGCGCCACCGACTGGCTGTACCGTTATTCATTGTCGGATTTGTTGCGGTGGTAATTCAGATGGTTTACACCATGGTGATCGCTGGCGGATTGCAAGTCATGGGACCATCCGGAGCAGTAATGCCAGCGATAGTAGTCACGTTGGCATTGGTCTGGTTCTTGTTCTCTCTGAAATTCAAGAGCAAAGGTTGGCTCCGTTAGGAGTACTTGCCGTAAAATGCCGCGAAGTTCTTGATGCAAACGTGTATCACTTGGTCGCCGAGTTGACAAATGACTTGACGATGCCGCTTGGGATTGCATAGCATTGCGTGCGACTATATCGGGCGATATTGATTCCGATTAATTTGCCGTCGCAATCAAATAAGGGACCGCCGCATTCGTGTGGGAACAATGTGCCATCATGGATCATGATGGATTGAAAACCATCTCGGCGCGTGCTTCGGCCACCATCAAAAGCATCCGCAACGTGCGGCGGGTTGCTGATGACTTCCCCAAGTTTGACTGTCTCTGTTCGTTCTTCTTCTGCCCGCATAATGACCATCTTGATTTGGTCGCTTGGGATTGTTCCCCTTAGATAGCCTTGCATGTCGCGAACGCTTTTGACTTCGACGCCATCGACGCTCTTGATGATGTCACCTTCTTTCAAGCCCGCTTTCATTGCGGCGCTGTCAGGCATGATACGGCCAAGCGTTACGCCGTCTTCACTTGCGTTGAGTTCGACACCCAAGTATCCTCGTCCTGCGTCTTTAGGAGCACGGAAAAAACCAGAGGCGAGAATGCTAAAACAGCCTTCACCCTCTGGATTAGGACTGATCAAGATTGCACCAAGCGTTCCGGCGTGATCATCAGCAGAAACGTTGGCCAAGTCGACGCCGCCCATAAGCGTTTGTGATGATCGCAGCAACACAAGATCATTCGACAAATCGCGTGAAACCACGGTTGCGGGAACTAATGTCCCGTCCCTCAGTTTTAACTGTGGCTCATCGCCAACGCAGGTATTCTTCGAAACGACCAGTCCATCCGGTTTCACGATCGTGCCTTGAATCATCTGCACTTGGTCGTGAATACGACTTTGAATCGTAATGCAGTACTCGTCCAAGTCATCTTCGACTTTGCCCAAAGAATCGAAACACTGTTTCCAGTCAAAACCATCCCGCGTGGCGGCCGAACTACGTAGCATTGAAGATGGTTCAACGCTGGCTTTATTTTCTGCTGGAAATGACAAGGCTAATTTTTCGCGAGCATCGCCACGCGTGACTTCGAGTTCAAATTCGCGTTTGCCATTGAGATATTCTTGGGCAATAAGATCCCAAGCGGTACCTTGTTTGCCGTTGACTCGCGTGATGATGTCGTCTTCTTGTAAATCAGCTTTCGCGGCAACGCTATCTTCCTTAACCGTGACAACTCGACTGCCGCCGCGACGCGAACGGCGAGCGGTAAATCCGGGGTCAGGCAAGCCGGGTATCGAATCGACTTCGAAGTCCCGCTGTTCGTTCAGGCTGTCCCAATACAGACGATAACTATCGATGGGAACGTCGTAATTCTCGCTCAAGCTTTGTCGAATCTGGCTGCGGATGCCAATGACACGACCTTTGATGTCAAACAGAGGGCCGCCCGAATCGCCGGGTTCCATCAAAGCCGTTGATTGAATCATGCCAAGCGGAATCGACTGTGGAAGTACAATATGCCCAAAGCGAACAACGGGACCGCGGTCAGCACGATAGACACCCGGATGGCTCACGCTAAAGACAGCTTGACCTTTGACCAAGTCTGCCGATTGTCCCATTTCGACATGCGGCCATTCCCCTCGGTCTTTGATCTTGAGCAAAGCGCAGTCAATCCACCGATTGACCCCCAGTCCGACAGCCCTAACACTCCTGCCGTCGGCCAAGTGAACCGTATATTCGCTTCCGGATCGCACAGCATGGCCTGCCGACAGGACGTGACCTTCGGGGGTTACGATGACGCCGCTAAACGAACCGACACCACCTTGGCGAGCTTCGGTGACGCCGACGCAGGCGGGAAGAACTTGCTGGATCGTCGTTTGAATTTGCTTTTCAAGATTGGCTGCGGGACGATCGTCCGTCGCAACGCTGGTCGACGCGAAAAACAACCAGCTTGAAGCGAAACAGAATCCGAACAAAGCCACAAGTCGTTTTGCGTTCATGAGATTCATCTCACGGAATTATTAACAATTGGTGATCTACCCGCTGTTGGGTAAACCAGCAGTCACACTGACATTGTATACTGCCTGACCAGTGAAGATGGTTATATCCGTAAATTTTACCAAGTCCCGTTCAAACAGAGTTGCAATGAAACACCCAGGAACTTGCATCGACTTTCGCCCGCAGTTTCCAAAAAGATATCGCCCAGGGATCGGTTTGATTGGTTGCGGGGGAATTACCGCGCACCATTTGGAGGCATATCGCGATGCCAAATTGAACGTAGTGGCACTCTGTGACATTCGCTTGGACACAGCAAAGAAACGGCGCGACGAATTCTATCCCGACGCCGATGTTTACGACGATTACCACCAGCTTTTGAAACGGGACGATATCGAAGTCGTCGATATTGCTACTCACCCGCCAGAACGCGCGGACATAATTGAGCAAGCTTTGGAAGCCGACAAACATGTGCTGAGTCAAAAGCCGTTCGTCGTCGATCTGGATATCGGAAGCAAACTATGTGATCAGGCGGACAGGCGGAATCGAGTCTTGGCCGTCAATCAAAATGGTCGATGGGCACCTCATTTTTGTTTCTTGCGAAATGCCGTCAAGGCAGGTCTCATCGGGCAGGCGTTTGCCGCTCATATGTCCGTGCACTGGGATCATACTTGGGTAAAAGGCACGGCGTTCGAACAGGTCAAGCATCTGATTCTGTATGATTTTGCGATTCACTGGTTCGACATGCTTCGATGCTTGCTGCCGGAATGTAGACCGCTTCGTGTGCACGCGTCGACCGCTCGAACTCCCGACCAAACCATCATGCCGAATTTGTTAGGGCAATGTTTGATTGAATGGGAAAATGGCCAATCGAGTTTATTGTTTGACGCCGGTTTAAAAATTGGCCAACAAGAAAGGACATTTGTAGCGGGCACCAAGGGAAGTCTACAAAGCTACGGTCCCGATTATCAAAAGCAAACGGTCGTGCTCACGAACGAAGACGGCGATTTTCGTCCCTCGCTGGCTGGCAAGTGGTTTTCAGATGGCTTTGGTGGCACAATGGGCGAGTTGCTGTGCTCGATTGAAGAACACCGTCCATGTTCGATTGCTGCTCGCGATAATCTGACGAGCCTCGCACTTTGTTTTGCCGCCGTTGCAAGCTCAGAATTTCACCGCCCCTTTTCACCATTTGAAGTTACAACTTTGCCGAATTAAGGGGTATGCGGCTTTCCTTGCCGCTTATCCTCGGGCCAAGCCTTCACGATTCGGGGCTTAGCAATTAAACTGGCCTTGTCTGAACCCAATGTCGGGGCGAACGCAGTTCCTCGAGTTATCGTGATACGGGACCGTCCGCGCCACGTGCGATTCAGTCAAACGAAAACACTGATTAACAACCTTATTCAAACTTCAAAAACTTTTGTGGCAGCCGCTCTTGGCTGGATCTGATTCTCATGTCCGACTCTATTTCGTTTTCCGATCGATTAGCCGCAGCCATCAAGAAAAAGAACAATGCCGTCTGCGTCGGACTTGACCCACGCTGGTCTCAATTGCCCTCTACCATTCGCCGCCGCGTGGAGTCGATTGGCCAAACGCCTGCGACTGGGTTTCGTCGTTTCTGTTTTGAGGTCATCGATGTTGTCGCTCCGCTCGTGCCGGTAGTCAAACCGCAGATGGCTTTCTTTGAGCAATATGGGCCATCGGGAATGCAGGCGCTGTGGGAAGTGATCCACTACGCAAACGAAAAAGGTCTATTGGTGATTTTAGACGGCAAACGAAACGACATCGGTTCGACGGCGACCGCGTACGCGAACGCCTATCTAGGAGCGGGTGAACGAAGTGCCTGGGGCGCGGATGCGCTGACGGTCAGCCCGTACTTGGGCGAAGACAGTCTTGAGCCGTTTATCGAGCGGTGCAATCAAGTTCAGGCCGGAATATTTGTCTTGGCAAAGACATCCAACCCAGGTAGCGGTTTTCTTCAAGACCTCGAAATAGAAGGCACTACGATTGCCGAACGCGTTGCCGATTGGATTGAGAACGTCAACGCAAGAAACCCTGGCGAATGTGGATATGGTTCGGTAGGTGCGGTCGTCGGTGGCACGTACCCAGAAGAACTTGCGGAAATGAGGAAGCGAATGCCTCATACGTGGATCCTTGTGCCAGGCTACGGTGCCCAAGGCGGTAAGGCAGATGATGTGATGGGCGCATTCGATTCGAACGGACTGGGTGCCATCGTCAACAGTTCCCGCAATATCATTTTTGCCTACGAGGGCCGAAAAGGATCAGCCAACGACGATTGGCAGACTTCCGTCGAGGCCGCCGCGAAAGAGATGATCGGGGCATTGCGAGGAGCAAAAGTAGGTTGAGCCCATGCCTGCCAACTTGACGCCACAATATCTAAAGGCTGAATCCGAATATCGCTCGGCACAAACGCCTGAGGAAGAACTCGACTGCCTACAAGTGATGCTTCGCGAGATTCCCAAGCATAAGGGAACCGACAGACTGCAAGCGGACCTCAAGGCCAAGATTGCCAAGCTCAAAGCGGATCTTCTTAAAAAGCAATCCGCTCCAACACGATCCGCAAACAAGATTCCCAAGCAAGGCGCGGGCCGCGTTCTTTTGATCGGCTCGCCTAATTCCGGCAAAAGCCAATTGCTCGCCAGTTTGACTCGAGCCAAACCAGAAATTGCCCCCTACCCTTTCACGACCCAAGCTCCTTTGCCCGGCATGATGCTATTCGAAGACTGTCCGATTCAGTTGATCGACTTGCCGCCTATCGCTGCCGATTTTTTTGACCCGACTGTACTGGGCTTGATACGCGGGTCCGATGTCGTGCTTTTGGTCGTCGACCTCGGCTCGGATTCCCTAGTCGACGACACGCAAGCTGTACTTGCGCATTTGCAAACTGGCAAGACGCGTTTGGGACGCGAAACTTGTTTTGATGAAGAAGACATTGGTACGACTTACACGCAGACGCTTCTCGTATTGAACAAGGTCGACAGCGATGGCGCCGCTGAACGCAAACGGATATTCAATGAGTTCCTCCATCTCCCATTCGACCAACTCGAAGTAAGTGCGTTGACCCAGCAGGGGCTAGACGAACTAACCGAACAGGTGTTCCGCCGACTAAATGTCGTTCGAGTTTATTCAAAAAATCCCAAGGCTAAAGAGCCGGATATGTCGAAGCCTTTTATTATCAAACAAGGCCAAACTTTGATCGAAGTGGCAGATCAAATCCATCGGGACTTGGCCACCTCGCTCCGTTCGGCTCGCGTTTGGGGGGCTGCCATTCGTCCGGGAGCGACCGTCAAGCCCGACTACCAGCCACATGACAAAGACATTGTTGAATTGCATTCGGCCGCCCAATAATGACGTGATTGAATCGATTCGAGGGCTGTCAGATATGAGTCCGTCAGAATATTAAGTAAGAGACTTTCTATGTCCATGACCAATGAACAAATCGCGACTGTCTTTGACGAAATGGCCGACCTGCTCGAAATTTCCGGCGAGAACGCTTTTCGCATTCGAGCTTATCGCAACGGTGCTCGCGCGATTCGTGATCTTGGAGAATCGGTTTCCACAATCCTCAAAGACTCGAATCGATCGCTGACCGATATCGAGGGAATCGGCGAAACGCTGGCGGAGAAATCCAAAACGCTGGTGGATACAGGCAATTTGCCGGCATTGGACAAGCTTCGCGAAAAGATCCCGCCCACATTGATCGACGTGATGCGAGTTCCAGGTCTTGGCGCCAAGAAAGCGGCGGCGTTATTCAACAAACTCGGCGTTGTGGATTTACCGTCGCTCAAGAAAGCTTGCGAAGAAAAGAAAATCGAAACGCTAGAGGGATTCGGCGTTAAAACGCAAGAATCAATCCTCAAAGGACTCGCCATTGCCGTGCAAGGCTCGCAGCGAATGCTGATCAGCGAAGCCGACGATGTAGTTTCAAGATTACGAGTGCATTTTTCAGCGTGCTCGGCAGTGAAACGAATTGACTTTGCTGGCAGTTATCGTCGCGGGCGAGAAACTGTTGGCGATATCGATACGCTGGTCATCAGCGATGATCACGAGGACGTGATGGATCACTTCGAGCGATTTCCCGCCAAGACAGAAACGATTGCGCGCGGCGATACGAAAATGAGCATTCGCATCGAGCGTGGATTCCAAGTCGATTTGCGAGTCGTTCCCGCCGAGTCATGGGGCGCTGCCCTGCTCTACTTTACTGGTAGCAAAGAGCACAACGTCCGCCTCCGCACGATTGCCAAACGACATGGATTGCTGGTTAACGAATACGGAATCTACGATACCAAGCACGAAGATCGATGCGTTGCCGGTAAGTCGGAAGAGGATATGTATGCAGCGCTGAATATGCCTTGGATTCCGCCCGAACTCCGTGAGTCTCGCGTCGAACTCGATGGCTTGACGGCGAAAGATTTGCCTAAGTTGATCACCGTCGAGGACATTCGCGGTGATCTGCACATGCACACGACTGCATCCGACGGTACAGCAACGATCGAAGAAATGGCGCAAGCGGCCATGCAACGCGGCTTGGATTATATCGCTATCACCGACCATTCAAAACGAGTCAGTATGGCACGAGGACTCGATTCCGAGCGATTGTTAGCTCAATGGAGCGAGATCGATGATTACAACAAAATGCTTGACGGAAAATTTCACGTTCTCAAAGGGATCGAGTGTGATATTCTGGAATCGGGAGAAATGGATTTGCCGCCGGAGACGCTTGAGCAAGGCGATTGGGTGCTTGCAAGCATTCACTATGGTCAAAAGCAAAGTCGCCAGCAAATTACTGACAGAATTCTCAATGCCATTCGACATCCATTTGTAACAGCGATTGCGCATCCGACTGGAAGGTTGATCGGGCGACGCGAAGCTTACGAAGTTGACTTGGACGCGGTCATTCAAGCTGCTGCTGAGCACGGCAAGATTCTTGAGCTAAACGCAAATCCACATCGACTGGACTTGAACGATGCTCACTGCTCAGCCGCTAAGAATGCAGGCGTCCTGATCGTCATCAACACGGATTCTCACGATCCTGGCAGCCTGAGTCAGATCCGATTCGGCATCACCCAAGCCAAACGCGCCGGCCTGGAAGCCAAAGACGTCCTCAACACACTTACCTACAAACGCCTAGTCACCAAACTCAAAAAAATCAGAAAGTAGTTCCCCGAGTAGTTCCCGCCTGCCGGGCGGGAACATCAACATATTCCCCCAAAACCCATAGTCGATTTTCACTAGGCAACTCTCAAAACGATCTAAACAATTGGTCGCGCAAACATCCCTGCTTTCATTGTCACCGCGAATCCGCGATGGCGCATTCTCGAATTGTTAGCCCAAAAGCTGCTGAGGGTCCTGCCCGGCAGGCAGGACCTACTTTGCAGGAAATACTTGTCAGTTCGGGACTCGGCTCAGTTCC
>JANMNK010000866.1:0-7076 GCA_031373875.1 Pirellulaceae bacterium
GAGTTGGATTTCGATGCCGTCCCCTTCTGGGAAGCGTTCGACGAACTGCTCGATCTGGCTTCCCTGACAGTCCTGCCGTTTCGCAGCGATGAAGGCAGCATTGTCGTCACCGCTCGCGACCAAGCAGAAGGATTACGTATCGAGCGAGCCGCCTATGCAGGTGTTTTTCGTTTAGAGCCAGTCGAGTTAACGGCAAGTCGACGGTTGCGAACGGGCGCAACCGATTCGCTGCGCGTTCAGATGTGGGTCTCTTGGGAACCTCGCCTATCGCCGATTTTCGTGCAGTTCAAAATGGACTCGTTCCAAGTCGAGTTAGATAATGGCGAAACTTTGCAAGTTTCTAATCCATCTGAATCGCCAGAATACTCGCCTACAACTTCCGTTTCTCAAATGGAGATCGATTTGTCGCTTACGTTGCCCGATCGATCCATCAAAGCAATCAAATCGATCAAGGGCACTTTTGTTTCGGCGCTTCCCGGCAAGGTTGTCGAACTTGAGTTTGACCAGTTGGCCGCGCCCGGCAAAAAAGTCAAAGAGATCGGCAGTCTGTCAGTCGCTCTTGAAAAAGTTCGCAAGAACGGCGGTACCAATGAGTTTCAAACGCGAATCAAACTTGCCAACGCAGGCCGCACAATGGACTCTTTCAGGGGCTGGGTTTTGGGAAACGAAGCTTATCTTGTCGACGATAAAGATCAACGCTACGAGAATGCCGGTTCGAGCACGACGAGCGTAGCAGGTAACGAAGTCGGAATCAGTTACTTGTTTGTACTTGAGAAAGATATCAAGAACTATCGGTTCATTTACAAAGCCCCAGCTTCCGTTCTGGAGCAGACTTACAACTTCCAACTCAACGACTTGCCGCTGCCCTAGCACTTCTCAGACCGTCGCTGACACCATTGTTTTCTCTGGCATCGGTTTACTTGCTGACCGGCTCCGCCTACTTGGGGATTCCGGAGGAACTCAGGGCAATGCGGAGACCGATGTCATCGGTGTGATTGGACGGCGGGATAAGGCCAACCCGGCAAGCGGACCGGCAACGCGCGGGCTCAAAAAACCAACTGCCACCACGTTGCACGCGGTACGTGCCCTGGCCGGGGCCAACTGGATCGGTAGCCGCACCTATCGGATACTCGCCATACCAATCCGAACACCACTCCCACACATTCCCGTGCATATCATGCAAGCCCCAAGCATTCGGTTTCTTTCCGCCGACGGGATGCGTTTGTTTTTTGCTGTTATCCCGAAACCAAGCATAATCTCCAAGCCTCCCGCATTCGGTGCAAAAACGCAGCGAAGTCGTCATCTAAATTGCGAGTGGCAGGAACTATTTTGCCTGTAGGGCGGGTCTCCTGGCCCGTCCGATTTGATTTGGGCGGGCCTGGAGACCCGCCCTACGAATTCCTGCTGCTCGCCTATGAAAGACGTCGCTGCGGCCATTGCCTTCGCTGAGGACATGGTAAACCAACCCACCTCGTGATGCTCCTTGTTCGTCGCATCCCGAAACTCCAACCTGGCTCATTCCCGTGTTAAAGGAGGATGTCCCTGCGCGTTTCCACACCGATACGAACAGCATCTTCAGAACACTGCACCAGGCAAAATGGCTGGATCGTAAACAACATCTGGAAACACTCGGTGGCTCCTGCGGCGTGCGCCACTGGGAAGACCTGACGCCCGAAGAACTCAGACAGTCCGTTCCGACATTGACGCCGTAATTGTCACGGAGCAACCCCGTCAAAGCCCGCGTTGGCGGCGGGTGTCAATTCTGGCTGTCGAGCAATTGCCTGGCATCCCGCAGATCCGGGAGGTCGTGGCCTTCCTTGAACCATTCGCAGAGACTGGCCAGGGCTGCACGCGATTCGGAGTCGTGGCCTTGTTGCTGCCGGAGTCGGCACAGACTGACCATCGTTCGCAGTTCGCTGGATCTGCAGTGCTGCGCCTTCGCAATTTCCAGGGACTTGTGGAAACAGGCTTCGGCATCGGCGGTGCGATCACTCGCATGGGCGAGCAGGATCTCGCCTCGCAGACGGTGAATCTCGGCCAGATTGAAGACGTTACCGTTGATCGCTGACGTTGCGATGGCCTCGTCGATCTTCAGCAAAGCCTCTGATGTTTCACCCGTCAGCAGATGTCCCTGGGCAAGCTGTCCGTAGAACTGGCACAGCGAGAGTTTCGCGCCGGTCATGTGGAAGATGTTCAAACCAGTCTGCAGTAATTCCAGCCCCTGGGGCCCCTGACGCTCCAGCAGCGCGGCGAATCCCTGATGAAAGTAAGCCTCTGCCAGCCAAAAGGGGAAGCTCTGCTCGTTGGAAAGAGGAATCACTTCCTCCGTAATCTTTCGAACTGTGTCCGCCAGGCGACAGTGATGATGCAGCCAGCTTGAATGACAAAGCGCGTAGGCAAGGCTGAAGGGGTGCTTCAGGCTTCGCGCCAGTGCAACAGCCTGCTGAGACCGTTGCATCGCCTGTTCGGGGTATCCGAGGTGCCAGAGCGCCAGTGCCCAGTACGACTGCATCGTGACACCGACATTCTGGCCAGTGTGCCGCGCGTGCGCCTTTGAGATCGCTTCGTCGTAGAGCGGAAAACCCTGCTCGCAGAGTTCACGGGTGCGGGTGAATTCACCCTGATAGAACGAAGTCAGAACACCAATGAAAAGAGCCTCAATGTTCAGACCGGGATCGTCCAAAGGCTTGATCAGAGCAAGCGCTTCGTCGAACATCCGACTGCAGATCTCCAGCTCTTCTCGCACGACGCGCCACGCCCAGATGCCCCAGTGAATATGGAACTGGACGGCTGGTTCAGCGAATTTCTGACCAAAGACACGCGCACGTTCAAACACCGGTCCCACTTCCGGAGCGGCGTAGCCCTGAGTCGTCAGTAACGCAACGCCGAACGGGATCAGGAATTGAAACTCCAGCAGGTCTCGCTCGGGTGATTCATCCAGCGTTTCGACCAAAGCCAGGCCCTGTCGAAAATGACTGATGGCTTCATTGTTGGCGGAGCGTTCCTGAGCCTGCAGTCCGGCTTTGGCCCAGTAGTTGATGGCATCGACAGTCTTGCCTGCTTCTGTATAGTGATGAGCCAGCAACTCCGGGCTGCTCTCGCCCATCTGCGCGGCCTGGGAAATCAGCACGTCGGCAATACGCCCGTGCCATTGCTGGCGAGTCTTACGAAGCAGGGATTCGTAGGCCGTATCCTGAACCAGAGCGTGCTTGAACGTGAATCGGGCGCGGGGGAAGAATCCTCGCTGATGGACAAGGTCGGCAGTCACAAGCGACGTGAGTTCGGCCTGCAGAGTTTCCGGGTCGAGTGGCGTGATGGCCGCGAGCAACTGAAATGTAAACTCGCGTCCAATGACGGATGCCAGCTGGGCGACTTCCTTTGCCGCGCCGAGATTATCGAGCCGGGCCATCAGCGAATCCTGCAGCGTGCTAGGGATCGTGACGGAACTCAATGGTCGTACCAGTCGATACTCGTCTCCGGATTCCTCCAGTATCCCGGATTCCAGGATCACCTTCGTTAATTCTTCGGTAAACAAAGGCACACCGCCGGTCTTGGCAACGATGTGGCTGATCACTTCCTTCGGCAGCTTTCGACCGGCGAGATGATTCACCACTGCCGTCGTTTGCTCCGCCGTCAGATTTCCAAGTGTTACGAGAACGAGACTGGGGCGAGCAGGCCACGGAGCCGTAAACGCCGGACGATACGTCAACAGCAAAAAGATCGGAGCTGCCGGAATCTGTTCGATAAAAACGTTCAGGAACTGCAGCGTTGACGGATCGATCCAGTGCAGATCCTCGATCGTGAGCAGAATCGGCTGCGATTCCGAAGCGACAAGCAGCATTTCAATCAGGGCTTCAATCGTCTTTTGCTTGCGGCGTTCCGGCGTGCCTTCCAGGGCTGCATATCGCGGGCCCAGTGGAATTCCTACCAGGTCGACCAGCAACGGGACCACCGGCTCCAGCGGAATGTTCCACTGTTTCAGCAGGCTTTCGAGCTTCGTAAGTTTCAGCTCATCGGTGTCCCCGGCCTCAAACTGCGCCAGTCGTTTCAGCAGCTGACTGAGCGGGTAAAACGCCGTGTTTTGCTGATAAGCGGAGCAGCCTGCGTCAATCGACTGGAACCTGCTCTTATCCAACCCCTGTCGAAAGGTCTGCAGCAGGCGAGATTTTCCAACGCCCGGGTCGGCGCTGAGGAGCACAATCTGCCCCAATCCGCTGGCGGCCTGTTCCCAGCGGCCAGTCAGCAGACTCATTTCATGGTCGCGCCCGACAAGGGGAGCCTGATTTGATGTTGACTGCTCAGACAGGGTTGCCTTTTCATTCTTCCCGACAACAGCCATCAGTTCAACATTACGCCCGATCGCTTTTCCGGAATGCGTTCCTAATGATCGATAGAGGAAAGAATCACCGACGATCTGTGCTGTGGCCGCACTGACAACGATCATCCCAGGCTCGGCCAGTTCAGCCAGCCCGGCAGCCACGCGCGGGACATTTCCGACAAACGAATGCTTGGCGCTGTAAGTGCTGCGACTCTGCGGCGTCTCCGAGTCAACCTCTTCCGTAATCATGATGCCCGTATGAATGCCAATCCGAAAATCGACGTTCACTTCCGATTTCTTTTTGGACCGAAGCTGCAGCTTTTCAATTTCTGTCGCGATCTCCAGCCCCGCGAGCACCGCCCGGCGTGCAGAATCCTCAAAGGCTGAGGGATACCCGAAGTATGCCTGAATCAACTCACTGTTGCTTTGAGCGAGATGACCGCCGTAGCGCACAAAGACCCGCGTCGCAACTTCATGGAACCTCTGAACAACCTCACGAAAAGCTTCCGGGTCGTTCGCTTCGACATCCATCGCAGAATCATCGAATGTCAGGCACAGCGTCGTTATCTGCCGCCGCTCCGCTTCATGCAGACCATGTTTCGTGGATTGTCGCTTTCCGCTTGGCTCTGATTCGAATGTCGCGGACGCTGCCGGAGTAAGACTCGCAATATCCATGCGGGGACCAGCATCGCTCAGCACTTTGCGCAACGCGCTGGCCAGATCTGCTGCGGTCGTGAAGC
This sequence comes from Pirellulaceae bacterium, assembly GCA_031373875.1. Taxonomy (GTDB): domain Bacteria; phylum Planctomycetota; class Planctomycetia; order Pirellulales; family Pirellulaceae; genus JANMGV01. The sequence continues at coordinate 5,059 of JANMNK010000866.1, forward strand.
GATCCTTGATTCGCTTGGCCATTGCCTTCAAACAGACCTGTTCGAGTTCCGGCGGGATGTCCGGAACAATCTGCCGCAGCGGCTGTGGCTCGTCTTCACTGATCTGACGCAGTAACTCGCTGACGCTGGCTGAACGAAACGGCAGCTTTCGCCCCAGCAAATAGTACAGCATGACTCCGAGGCTGTAGATATCCGTGCGACCGTCAATTCGATGAGCGCGCCCGGCAGCCTGTTCGGGCGACATGTAACTTGGAGTTCCCGCGATGACACCGGGAAGCTCGCGTTCGCCTTCGCCATCGCTGATGGCAAGGCCAAAGTCGATCAGCACGGGCTGGTTGTTCGCCAGCATCATCACGTTGGAAAGTTTAAGATCGCGATGAACCGTCCCGCTCGAATGGGCATGCGCCAAAGCATCTGCCAGTTGAGCAACAATCGTCACTGCCTGCGCCCAACTGTACGTCGTCGATTCCGCCCACTGGGAAAGGCTTTGTCCTTCAAGATAATCGGAGACGATGTAGCATCGCCCGTCTGCCTCACCAACATCGAACACGGTGACAATCCCCGGATGTCGCAACTGTGCCAGTCGCTGCGCTTCGACCAGGAATTTATCCAGGGCGATATCTGTCAGAATTCGAGTGGGAACCTTGATGGCGACTTTCCGTTTGAGTCGTTCATCAAAGCCCAGATAGACCTTTCCAAAGCCGCCTTTGCCGAGCGTGCCATGTATTTTAAAACGTCCAAGCGTCGTTGGATCCCAGTTTTGGTTTTCGGAGCTACTGGTCGACAAACCGGCCGAGTCAGTTGGATGATCGGCGGTCTCGTCGACGCACTGGGCGATCTTTGTCTGTTTATCCTTCGTCGTGGGCTCTTGCGACGGGTCCGACGGCGTGGGCGGTACCTTCTCTGAATCGTTAACCATATGTTGCACACTGAGAAGCGGTCGGATGTTCCTGCGTCAACTGATCATAGCTGAATCCTGACAACAATTGACTCCTGCCCGCGCTTTCACCGGCCCTTTTCAGTAATTTCAATTTCTTCCTCGGCTTTGCCTAAAAATTCTCCAGCAGGCTGACCCGGTCAATGCGCAGTTCGCCCACGAAAAGGCTGACAGGGAAAAGGATTGCGGGGGATAGGTGATGGTTGAGGATTGGCATTTACGATACGGATCAAGAACAGACGAGCCCGTCAGATATACACTGCCGGTCCCCGACCTTAATTCACCGGACTTTAAGAAATCGCGGAAGGGGACATCCTACTTATTCGTGCGCTTTGGCGTTCCTCGCGATCGCAGGGAAGATTCAAGCCCGAGATTAGCAGCCGTTTTAAGGAGAAACAAAGGTGTCAGGAGTCTTTGTTTGGTAGGTTGCATACTTGGGGGCATCCGCGTGGGCGTAAGGTCGATTCCAGTCAATTCGACGGGCGGTTGATTCAACCCAAGTTTCGCTTCCAAAAGGGCTTCCACGCTTGACGTTCCAACGGACGGCAGCAATTTCTTTGTCGGTCAGCGTTTCATTGACGCGTCTAATCCAGTTCGGAAGGCTGGGAATCGGCCACGCCGAAAGCAATTCTGTGTCGGGGTCCGGTCGCGATACCCAGCGATACAATGAATCCTAGCGGCAATCTTCCACCCGATCCACTAAGTTAGAACGCACAACATTAAGTTCTAAATAACGCGCAACGACGAAGAAATGATCATCGTCTTGGATTGGAAAACTTTTGAATCGCCCTTGGTAAACATGCCCATCCCCAGAAGTTCCGTAGTGTGCGTGGTAACGCTGCGTGTGCGTCAGTGTCACCCATCGCAAGAAGTTGCTCATGGCACCATTCTCAACGGGTCGTAGCACAAAATGCCAGTGATTACTCAACCATTGGTATACCCGTATCTGGGGCAGAGGTAGCGTCCCAATCCTTCCGCAAGGACTTGCTCGAAAGCATCGAAATTCGCGTCTCTTTCAAAGATCGGACTTTTCGCGTTGCCACAGTTCAGTGCGTGTAAATGCAATTCGCTTCATCGGCGC
>JANMNK010000871.1:0-5149 GCA_031373875.1 Pirellulaceae bacterium
GTGGAGCCAGAAGGGGCGGCACAAGTTGGATCTCAATAACGCCAGCAACGTTCAAGACATCGCCTAGCTGGACCGATACTATCTCGCCCTTCTTTGCGGGCTGGCCATTGATAGTCACACCCGCCTGGCTTCGATCAAGCAACCCAAGCCCCTGTTCCGACGAGCTTATCTCCAAATGCTGACGGCTAATCCGCAAGCTTTTTTCATTGTCTCCAAGAATCCTAATGATCACGTCGTTGCTCAACTGCGATGGGTTGGTGGTACTGGCACGCTGGCGACCAATTCGGATCGAAGGTTGGTAGGAAGCCGGATGGTATCGTACCCCGGCACCCGTGACGAATAGATCTGGCAACATGGATTCTGATTCGGCGACTTGGGATTCTATCCTTGCGCGGACAGTGCGGAGCGCGGAGCCGAAATCAGCCATGCTAGAAAAGCGATTTTCCGGACGCTTATCAAGGGCTCGCAAAATCGCTTCATCGAGTTGCGTGAGGCACTTGATATCAGGTCTTGCAATCGAAGGTCGCATGACCGGGTCGTGGAGGATTTGCGGAATCATACAAATGACGTCACCCTCAAACGGCAATCGTCCCACCGCCATGCGATACAAAGTCATTCCTAGCGCATAAATATCCACCGCAGGGCCGATTGCACCGTACGTTGCGTCGATTTGTTCTGGCGGCATGTAAGATGGCGTTCCGATGGCATCGCCCGAGTGTGTCAGTTGCTCTTTTGACGAGGTATGAAACTTAGCAAGCCCAAGATCCAATATTAGGGGAACGCCGTTGGGCTCGATCAAGACGTTTGACGGTTTGACGTCTCGATGAATGATGTTTTGCAGGTGAGCATAGCCCAGGGCATCTGCCAAGACTGCTGCAACGTCCAGAGCCTTGCTCAAGGGCCATGTCCCATCCACATCGAGATGATCCTGCAGTGAGCGACCTTCGAGAAACGGGGAGACCATAAAGGGAATCCCTTGGAACTCACCAAACTCAAAAATGGGGCAAATATTATTATGTCGTAGCGAGGCTGCAGCTTTCGCTTCGCGTTCAAATCGATTCAAGATGGTTTGGCGATCTTCACCGTCAAGCAGTGGGACTTTGATCGCGACCTTCCGGTCCAACAAAGTGTCGCGCGCCAAGTAAACGGCGCCCATGCCACCTTGGCCAAGTTTATCGACGATTACGTACTTGCCGAAACTGCCAAAGAGCGACTCCGGGATCAATTGTGGACGTCGAGTGCCGTCCGGGTCAAATGTAGGTGCATCCAACGAATTCATCGCAGCACTTAATAGGAGAATCAGTGACCAAACCGTTCATGGTACTCGCCAAACCAAGAAAGGGTAAAAGTATATCACACAATACCGCTTTTCAGCGCACGGAGTCTACGGCAGTCTCACGGCAACTCGCAACGAACTGAGCCAGCATGTTTTGGGCCGTCGCATTCAATTGCAGAGCGCGTGATACCCCCCCGCCAACACGAGCATTGTTTGGTCGAGGGCTTAGTTTAATCGTACCGGCGTTGGGAATTCGAGGACGAATTTGGTACCGGTCCCTTGTTCGCTCTGGACGCTAATCCGACCGCCGTGGGCTTCGATAATTTTGCGAGCCGTCGGCAGTCCCAAGCCTGTCCCACCATGTTTTGTAGAAAAGAAAGGCTCAAACATTTTCATCGCCGTGTTTTCATCAATGCCGCACCCCGTGTCGATCAAGTCTAACGCCACACCGCCATGTACCGAATACGTGTGCACCACCAGTTGGCCGCCATCGGGCATAGCTTCGAGCGCGTTCTTGACCAAGTTAATCAAAGCAGCTTGTAGCGAGTCGGAATGCAGCAGGATCCCCGGCAAGTCAGGGTCGAGATACCGAACAATTTCGACAGCGTTCTTATCCGCTTGCGCTTGATAGAGACGCAGCACGGTATTGATTTGATCGTTCAAGTTTCCGGGAGTCATTTCCAAATCGCGCATCCGGGCAAATCGCAAAAAATCTCGAAGCATGTTTTCCATGCGATCGCACTGTTGGCGAACCATGTCGACTTTGCTCAAGGCCCGTCGTTTACCCGGCCATTCACTGTCGGTTAGTTCCTCGCTGAGCAAGTCCACGTTCATGTGGATGACCGACAGCGGGTTCTTGATTTCATGCGCCAACGACCCAGCCAATTCGGCCAGTTCATGATACTGGCGTCGCAGTTCTTCTTCGGTGCGTGACGATTGTTCGCTCATGGCTTCGGCCATACGGATTTAATCTCTACAAAGGACCGCTAATGAATTTTTCAAGCATCAACATTTTCCGGCTTCCGAAATTGGATTCTAAATCGTGGCTATTTAGTAAAAGAATTCCGTTAGCGGATGCGATGAGTCACCGAGCTGGGGCAAATAGTAAAGCGGGAATATGCTCCAGGCACGGATTTGTGACTTTGCCTAGAGCTTAGCAGACTGATCAACGGTGTTCAAAGCCGAACTGGCTCGAAGCGATGAAAAGGGTTGATCTGATCCTGACAAGTTCTACGACAGGACAGCTGGCAAAAGCGCCGATCCGAACAGCGGATCTGTCAAGTCAGCATCCGTACCGTCAGAACACCGTTGGCCAATTTGAGGATTAACGCGTCTTTAGTCGCGAGCTGCGAGAGGGCGGCCGACGCGACATGTTCAGGCGGCGTTTTGCCGGAGCCGCTGGAGTTTCCGGAGCTGAATCCTCTGCTTCGGATTTGGTGGCTTGTTCGATGTCATCGTTCAGCGAATCACGCAACAACAAACAATTGATTCGGGATTCGATCGACGTCAAAATGTCGCCTTCATCTTTGCAAATGAAGGTAAACGCGATGCCCTCGCGACCCATTCGACCCGTTCGGCCGACGCGATGCACGTAGTCGTCGCAATCTTGAGGGACGTCAAAATTGATGATGTGCGAAATCGTCGATACGTCGATGCCGCGCCCGACCACGTCCGTTGCAACCAAGATGCGAATCTTGCCGTCGCGAAGCATTTGGAAAACACGATCGCGTTGTCGCTGATTCATGTTGCCGTGAATCGTTTCCACTTGAAACTTGGAAAGAATTGGATCATCTGCCAAAGCTTCGTCCAATCGGCGGTGCAATTTCGCTGTGCCAATTTTCGTACGGCAAAAAATAATTGCCTGAGGCGGATGCTCTCGTTTGAGAAGCTTGATCAATGTGTCGACTTTGTGATGACGATCGACACTAATGTAGCGTTGTTCGATCGTTTCCACAGAGACATTATTCAGGGAACAATCGACGACGACTGGCTCAAATAAATACTTGCCAGCCAGTTCTTGAATTTCGGGTGCTAACGTCGCGCTAAGCAATAATGTCTGTCGATCTTCGGGACAGCGTCTGAGAATGCGTTCGATATCGGGACGAAAACCAATATCGAGCATGCGGTCCGCTTCGTCCAAGACGACGCACCACAGATTGCTCGTCTTGAACGTGCCGCGTTGAATGTGATCCAAGACGCGCCCTGGTGTTCCGACGACAATCTGAACGCCGGCTTTGAGAGCCTTTAACTGACGATGCATGTCCTTGCCGCCGCTCACGACCAGACATTCCGTCGGGCATCCATAAGCGAGCTTGACGATTTCATCGTGAACTTGACCGGCCAACTCGCGGGTTGGGACCAAGATCAAAGCTTGAGGCAAAGGGTTCTCGGCAATCGGATCGAGCTGTTCCAAGATCGGGATGCCAAACGAAGCTGTCTTGCCGGTGCCGGTTCGAGCTTGACCGATAACGTCAAAACCTTCCAGAGCAAGCGGGATAACTTTGCTTTGAACGGGACTGGGAGTCTCATAGCCAGCGCGCTGCAACGATCGTCGCATCACGGGAGAGAGATCCATGTCAGAAAAACTAGTTACGTCCGAGTCCATGGAAAATTGTCAATTGCGATTGATAGGAATTGAAAACGACGAAAAATGGGGGAGCATGTTTCGTTGAGTGGCCAACGGCAGCGACCTGGGAAACAATACCCCAGTGTCTGTTATGTTCATTTTGCCGCACCAAACGGTTTTGTAGCAAGCCTTACACTATCCTTGCAGACGCGGCGGGTCAAACCTTTACCGTGCCGATGACGCCATGTTTCGAAAGAAAGCGGACTTTTCCATGCAACACCCTTCTCATTTTGACTGGGTTGACGACCCGCAAGCCCGAAAATGGCTCGAATCGACTTTGGAGTGGCTCGACTCGGATGAGCCAAGAGCGGGCGACGACGACGAGCTTGCCAATCCCGAATCACCTCTCTGGGTTCTGCCGCTGGCCGACGAATTGTCAAATCACATTGCTAGCCAAGACGACGATTACGCGATCAGGCCATCCACCAAGATACTCTTGCATCAAACGGCAAAATGGCTTTTGCAATCCTCCCACGAAGCAGCCCAAGAGGACGACGAAGCTCTCGATCTGGCCGTCGTGGCCACCGCGGACAGGCTCTATCAAGCCACCTACCGATTCCCGATGCCCGAGGCAGCAGGCATGCTGCTGCAATCGATCGCTTGGAATCGTCGCGAGGAGTCCTTGGAGTGTTTGACAGAAAATATCGTCGAGCGCCCTCCAATCGATTGGGCTGTAACCGCGATGGGGATCAGTCCGTTGGTGAGAAACCACGACTGGCCCGTCGAAGCCGTCTTTCCGCGATTGCTCGATGGTCTGCTGCACCCGACAACCATTTCGCCGATTTTAGATTTGTCCAATCTGATCACGCGTCACGGTCGAGTCCAACGCCACCCAGCGTACGAAAGACGGGGCGAATTGATTTCGCTTTTGGGACACGTCGTTAGCCGACTCAGTTTGCTGGAAGAAGACCCCAAACGATTTGGCGATACGGTTCAAGAAGTTCAACATGTCTTGGCCGAGTCGGTCGCGCTGTGCGTGTCGTTATGCGACGCCTTAGGGATGATCGGCGATCAAGCAGCCGTCGGCAAACTGAATCAAGCTCTTGAACTAACGCATCGCCGGGTGCAGGCCGAAGCGGCGGCGGCGTTGGCACGGATGGGTGACAAGGCAGGGCATCAACGATTGTTGGAATTGGTAACCGAGCCCGTCACGCGATTAAGAGTCTTGGCTTATGCCGAAGAGCTGAACGTCATGAATGAGATCGACGAACAATTCACAACACCTCAAGCTCGCGGCGAAGCGGAAT
>JANMNK010000887.1:0-2555 GCA_031373875.1 Pirellulaceae bacterium
AGGCTTGCAAGGTCCATTCAACGCGAATGTCAACTCGTGCGCCGTGAAATGATCATTGCCAACAGCAAGCCTGTAACGAGCCCACCACCGACGAATCCTAAAAAAGGGAGTTCGGTCTTTGACCAACTCCAGTTATCAGTCAGTGTAGTGCCGAAAACGGCACCTAAAGTCGCGATGGGAAAAAAGAGCGCGGCCATTACGTTCAAGCGATGTGCGGTAACCGACATTTTATGACTGGCCGCAGCTTGTTCTTCGGCGCGGCGGATGACTGCAATGTCCATCGAATTTTTCAAGTCGTCGTACAGCAATTCCGCATTACGCGAAATCTCATAGGCTTTGTCGCGATAATCGATCAATAACCGGTCACCGTGAATCGCATCGCGCGCCTCTTCCAAGACTGACAGCAAATTGCGTGCAGCGCGTGATACGGGAGCCAAGCCTTCGACCAAAGGGATGTATTCATCGGCGCGCTGCGCTTTGCTTTCTTGCAAGAAATACTCTTCAATTTGTTTTGCATACGATTCGAGGTGGTGGGCAAGCGATTCGTGTCCCTGGTCGCCGTTGCTCGCTAACCAATTTCCATTCTTGTCTCTCCAAAACAATACGCCTCGCCGCGAGCTCTCACCCCGCTGTGGGACTTGATGTGCCACGATGAGCAATTCACTATCCGAAACCATGATGCGCTGCCTGCCGGCGCTCGTTCCTAATCTCTCGCGAAAATCGCTAGGCACTTGCCAGTCGGCTGGAATCAGGGAAGAATCGGTCATCGTGGACTCCATTTAGCCTAAGTCGATTTAGTTGCCGGTCTCACTCAGAGCGAGGTCGCCGGGCGAATGGTATGGGCCTGTGCAAAGCCTTTAGGGATTTCGATTCAATTGAATGCATCGAATGTCCATCAAGGCAGCTTTTGCGATCTGTATCGGGACGGCTTCTGCAAAATAAATTCCAGGTTCCGTCACTGTAACTTGGCCGATGTGCCGCCATTGGAAATTTTGAAAGTGGCCTGTCTCGATGACTTCGAACTCCTCTGAGTCCACGGTCTTACTTGGCTCGGTCGACTCGAAAGCAATCTTTGGATCGACTGGGCCTGTCAATCGAAACGCGGCTTTGCTGCCTCCCTGCCCTGCCCCGCAGCCTTGAAGTATTCCGATGGTGAATTCACCGGCGCGATCGATTTCTATCGGCCAACGAACGCGATCGTCAACTCGTGTCCAGTAACCCACTGTGTTCTTGTGCGGTTGGGGTTCGTATCGCAACATCTTACCAAGAGTTATTCCTGAACATGCTTTAAGGTTGAAACTGCCATCGGGTTCGGCTCGAATAGCTTGTTCCAATTTCAATTGCACGCGTCCGACTACTTCTACAATTAACTGACCATTCATGGAGGAGTTTGGCACCGCGTCGCACTTCAGTATCCAACTGGCGGGTAAGACTTCGATTGACAACGGGATAGGTTGGAGATCGGGATCGTCTGGTTGCCAATAAACTTGACGAATCGGATTGAACAAACGTGGGAATTCGATTTTGCCATCTTTGGGAAACTCGGTATATCGCATCACCAACTTGTCATCGTCGAGCTTCGATTGAGCGCCTCGGAGGTCGATCGTTTGAGCGTGCGCGTGAAGCAGCAACAAAAAAATGTAAGCCAGTCCGCAGAATGGTACGGGAGACCTCGTGGTAAGACGCGTATTCAAAGGGATTATCCTTATGGAAATTGGGAAGACAATATTCGACAATTGGTCTCTTTGGCAGACCAGTTCGTACTGCAACTTGCTCGGACGGGCTTTGCATACTTAGGATAACAACCATTCGAAGTAGAAATGAGTGTCGAGGCGGGTTTTTTCTGGAAGAAACAGGACGACACCGATCGTGACCCGTAGAAAATCCCGCCTCCTCGAATCAAGATACAAAAGCTCCGAAATTCAAAGTGTAGTCCTTTTCGCGAAATTCCACGCGACCACACAATTCGGAGATTTTGCAATTCAACTTTCTAGATTCATTTCCATCTGTTCGACGAAGGCGATTCTCATGGCTGTCGGAATTTTTTCTAACCAGTGGGGCAAACCGTTATTGGCACTAGCGATGGCTTGTTCATTAACAGTGTCATCCAAATCGATGGCACAAGACTCGGATAAACCTAAAGACGAAACTCCGCAATTGAACGATGGACTCGTCAGCAGTCTGACAGCGCGCGCGATTGGCCCAGCTTTAATGAGTGGCCGAATTGTCGACATCGCGGTTGATCCACTCAACCGCAGCACATGGTACCTCGCAGTCGCGTCGGGCGGCGTTTGGAAATCGACTAATGCGGGGATTACATGGAATCCAATATTCGACGGCTACGGATCGTACTCTATCGGTTGCTTGGCGCTCGATGCGTCCAATCCCAATGTCGTTTGGGTCGGCACCGGTGAAAACAATAGCCAGCGAAGCGTAGGCTACGGAGATGGCATCTATAAGTCGCTCGACGGTGGCAAGAGTTTTCAGAAAATGGGCTTGGAGAACTCGGAGCATATTGGGCGCATTTGGATCGATCCTCGAGATAGCGATACGGT
>JANMNK010000924.1:0-6904 GCA_031373875.1 Pirellulaceae bacterium
TCGAAACGCTGCAGCAGCCAAGTCACATCGGAAAAAACGCCGACGACAAATGGAAGCCCTCGGCATCAATCCGGACTCGATAAAGTCGCTCGTCGACAAGCCAAAACAATGATGAAATACTCGCTAGTTGGCGCTGTCCAATTAAAGTTTCAGTTTTTATTCTCTTCGGCGAAGTACTTACGCGATCCGAAGACGCCTAAGCGCCATCAGCATCGTTTGCACTCGGATGTTTTTGCAAAGCATTGGAAAGAGCTTTGGGGGTTGTCTGGGGTACTGAGGGATATGATGTCGCGTACGGTTGCGGATTGGTGTTGGAGGGGTTGAAAGATTGATTGACCGATGTTCGGTTGGTGGACAGGGGCGAGATCGATTGAGGACAATCGATCTACAATGGGGATGGTTGGGTGTCTTCGATGAAAGCGTTCACTTTCGTACCACCAGCGTCTGTCAAAAACGCCGACCGAAGCGGAACTGCCGTTTGATAAGCCAGATCACGTCGACTAGTGACCAACGTCAAGGTAGACCCAGATTCGGCTCGGCGGCGTAAGTCGCCGAGCGATCGATAAAGTGGATATAAATCTCGATCCGCCGAAACCCGCCCGCCCCACGGTGGATTTGTCACAATCGACAATGGTTTTTGAGGTAGATCTGCGGCGCTTAAGGGCCGAACCTCCAAAAGTACCGGAAATTCAAAGCTCAAGAGATTTTCGCGCGCCGCTGCGATTGCTCGCTCGTCCCGATCGCTGCCAACGATAATCGCCGTCAGTGGCTGAACTTGTTTCATCCGCTCCTGTTTGACTTCATCGATGGAAACTTTAGCTGCGAGTGCCGTCGACTCTATCCCAAATTTGCGACCCATCCCAGGAGGCCAACTTGTGGCTAACATTGCGGCCTCGATCAACAGCGTGCCCGAACCACACATTGGGTCCACCAACGGACGCTGTCCATCCCAACCCGAAGCCATAATGACAGCTCGAGCTAGGTCTTCACGTAGCGGAGCATACGAGGGGTTTAGGCGATATCCCCGTCGATGAAGCGGTTGGCCACTGGCATCTAAGGAGATCGTACAGACATCATGTTCCATTCGCACAACCAGCGATGCAACTTGATCGGATGATTCTTGGCCCACAGGCGGGGGATTGTCTTTCATCCTGCGAGTAATGCCCTGCATTACGCGTTGCTTGATCGCGCCGGAGTGATATAGGCGGGACTTTTTGGCGGAGGCTCGAATGACCCGAGGCACATCGTGCTTTAGCCAGCCGGACCAAGACAATCGACCGACGTGCGCATCTAGGTTGGAAAGTTCCGTTACAGGGAAGGTTGCGATGCGTACCAAGATTCGGGCAGCTAGACCAAGTCCCACTAAGGCATGTGCCAACGTATGCTGATCCCCTTGAAAGCGAACACCGCCTATATCTTCCACGATGTTCGTGGGCCAAGAATCACGCGGGACAGATCCCATCCATAGATCTCGAATTTCTCGTTCCAACCAAGGTTCTAGCCCGGGGGCACATGATGCGAATAGCGATAATTTCATCAAGCCACACTTGCGTTGAGTCGCGATTCATCATCTTCGTCATTGCAACCAACGACAGCGCACGGAATGCGGATCGCAAAAAATTCCTACAGGACGATCTTAACTGGACTTATTCTCGATAACCACTTCAAAAGGGAGAACCCACGCGTGATTTCCAGCGTTTCATTCGTATCTGACATCTACAACGAAGCAAGCGAACGGCACGCAACGCTAGTAACGTTATCGTCCGTTCGGGGCTTGTCCCCGACGGAAGGCGTTTTGGTGTACTAAAAGCTAAGCACGCGCGCGACCTCTCGCTTAGTACGCCAAAACTGAGAGTGTCGGAGGCAAACTCCGAGCACTCCTGCTTTCGTCGGTTCGATTGGACGATTTGGTGCGAGTTGGTAAAAGAATTCGGTCGCTTGTTCATGACCGTCGCAGGCAAGCCCCAAGAAATCGACTCTCACCGCTCCCGTTCCGGTTGGCGTCGCTACAAAGCCAAATCTAAAGCTCGCGAATTGATGGCGGCATAACGGGTTCGTCCAGCAATTCTATAGCGGTGCGTTTAGCTGTGGCCACAAACTGACAGAATACTTCTGCCACCGAATAACTAAAGTCTCCGTGTATAGATCGCTTTCGCGTCTAGCGAAGAAGAATTCCATCAAAGACTCGCTCGGAACGACAGCGCAGCCTAGCCAGTCGCCATGCGACGATCGGCGATGCGGAACTTACAATCGCGTCTCTTTTACCCGAAGTCGTGATAAAATCAAAAGCATGGGCGTCCACGCAGATCCAACTGGAACCAGATGAAATTAAAAAAAGAGGAGAGCCATACGTGCGCAATTCAATATCCATTCGAGTAAAATTCCTTCTGCTAATTTGTGTACTGACGGCGGGGGCCTATGCGACAAGTGAGTTTGTTTGGAAACCGGTGCCCGATATAAGCCTTGAACGTAATTACAAACAGGCAGATTTTGTTGCAGTGGTTTCGAAGGTGGAGTCGATCGAGGAAGGTCATCGTGCAGGCTACTCCTAAACGAAGTGCGAAGTTCATTTGATTCTCAAAGACACTCCGAAGGGAGCGAACCAAGATTCTTCGCGGGAGATTCGAATACTTCATCAGACAAAGGGTGATGGAAAAGGAGGTGGAAGCTCACGTATGGTCTTCGACATCGAAGGAATCAAAGAATCCTGGAGTCTTGTTTTCTTAAATTGGGATCCGACTGAAGACGCGTTTGTTCCGCTCTCAGGGCAAGATGAGGCTGCGTATTCCCAGTTTATCATTCTCCGTCCTAGAGATCCGTTGCCAAACTGACCTCGCAAAATTCATCCCTGCGGTTCATTAGCCGATCGTCCGTTACTCTGACTATTGTGTTCCATTGCGAAACCGATGGCCGAGATAAGCCTTGAACTTATCTACAAACAGGCAAGTTTTGTTGCAGTGGTTTCGTGGTTGGTATCCAAAAATCCACCCGGGGGTTTTGGTGGGCGCTTACTCGCAAATCGGATAAGCTGCTCTTGGATTCCGATGGATAATCTTATGTCGGGCTGGCGAATGATGGAACGAGCAAGTTAATCGAAATCGAGTCGGTAATCGACCGCGTTCCTTACAGATACAGATAAAGGCAAGCGTGATGCTGCATATTGCAGGTAGGTATTGGTGGTTCGATTGACATTCAAAGAACGATCGAAGACTTGGCGATGATTGATCATTTATCATGTCGGATTGGTCGGCTTGTCGCTGCTGCTGAGCGTCGGCTTTTTGCATCGCATACGAGGGGGGTGGTCAATTGAGCCTGTGCTCTGGCTAGGAATCGTGTGGTACACCGGATTGCTCACTGTATGCGACGTTGCTCGTTTGCGAGGGCGGTTCAGCTTAAATACTATTTTCGTGTTGATCACTGGTAGCGCTCTGATAGCTTCATTTCCATTCACGGCAATTCGCAAAGCATCCGTTCGCGCACAATATCGCGACAGCGACTGGCACATGGCGAAGCAGATCGAATGTTTGGGACAGAGCTACTAAGTTGGAAGGAGTTGCCCACGTCCGAAATCATCCCCGAGTTCCTGGCATGGCGATTGCCCGTTCGTGGAATTCGACCATTGGAATCCTTGCAGATAAGAATCGAAGAATTTGACACATGCCCAAAATGGCTTAGAGAAGAGACGAGCCATGTCACATTAAGCATCGATCGCGGTTGGAACCCAGATACGATAGCAGGCACGATAAGTCCATACGGAGCAAAGTACCTCGACATTCCCGGCATCTGCAATGTCATTCGAACTTGCCCAAACCTGCGGAGGCTCTCACTAACCGACCGACAAATCACGCAGGAAATAATTGATGAGTGCCTTTCAAGAGCTCCGATGGAATTGGACATTCTGGGTTACGAGGGGAAAGAACTTTGCATGTCTAGAGAATTCGACTTGAAAGGTTCGTTTTTTGTCATTTTGAATAATTTCAATGGCCTCAATGTCTCTAATCCTTGCAACAAAAAGTTGATTCATTCTTCGAGTAGTGTCACGATTGTTTCAGGGTGGCTGAAGGCCAACGACATCACCGAGATGTTAGACCTGAATATCGATGGTAAAGTGGCGTGTGCCAATGTCGACTTTGACTCGCGTGAATTAGAGAAGCTAGCGTTGATCATTGGTCAGCGTTCGGATGATCAACGGATTACTACAACTAAATTCCCCGATCTTAAATCGCTCCTGCGATACTTAGTAAATACGCGAGCGACGATCCAAGAGAGTAAGCGATGGCCACCAAAATTCGAATGGTCCAACGAAAATCTTTTGTCCATCATGCGATGGGCCATGGAAAAATTGTGAGTGGCACCGAGAGTGCCGGATGTGGAACGGAATGGTCCAAAAGCGAAGTACGCTTCCAATGTTGTCAGTCTGCAATTAGGCTTTTACAAAAGCTTCCGTAATACGGTTTCAAAGAAGCTGATCTAAAGGCACGGGCTAAAAAGAAATTCGAATGAAAAAGCCAAAACGGAAAAAGACGGCTGCGGAAAAACGAGCAAAGAAAGAGTGGAAGAAAAAGTACCAATGGATTTTTATCAATGGTAAGCAAGTAAAAGTCTTACGACCTCAAATGATCGATGGCCTGCCGATTGACGAGTACATCGCAAGGAATGCCGACCCAATCTGGCTCCACCAAAACGGAATGTGGCAGTATCTTACGCCCAACGAAGAAGACGCGGAAACCAGTCCTGCACCACCGGACTAGTTAGCTTATGAACTGCGGAATGTTTGAATTTCGAAGTTCGTGATTTAGCGGGTGATTGGTTGATCACCTTTTAGATTTCGTAGGAGGAACTCGGTCATCATCGTGTACATGTGATAGCGCTGGCGCGGGTCGCCGATTCCGTGGCGGTTTTTGGGGTAGACCATCAAATCAAACTGTTTGCCGGCGCGTTGCAGCGCGTTGGCAAACTGAAGGGTGTTGGAGATATGCACGTTGTCGTCTCGCTCGCCGTGGATGACGAGGATGCGGCCATGTAAATCGGCGGCGGCTTCTACGGACGAGGAGGATTTGTAGCCAGCTTCGTTATTCTTAGGCACATCCATAAAACGCTCAGTGTAAACCGCATCATAATTTTTCCAGTCGGTTACGGGCGCACCGGCAATTCCGGCTCGGAACGATTTGGAGTGGGTCATCGCATACGAAGTAAAATAACCGCCATAGCTCCATCCCCACATGCCGATCCGATCGCCATCCGCCCAAGGTTGATTCTTCAGCCAAGTCACTGCGTCCTCAAGGTCTTGAGTTTCGACGCGGCCGAGGTCTTTGTAAATCTTCCAAGTGTCTGCCGCACCTTGACCGCGCGCCGCGCGGTTGTCGCACAATAGAACGAAGAAACCTTGCTGAGCCAAATACTGATGCCATAAATAGTCGCGGCCCGACCAAGCATTGCGAACAGTCGGTGCACGGGGACCGCCGTAAACGTGGATGAGCACAGGATGCTTCTGATTCCGTTTGTTTAGATCCACGTTCGGAGGCGCGATCAACATGCTCTGAAGCGGCTGACCGTCTCGTGCAGGAATTGTCATTAGCTGCGGAGGATTAATATTCAGAAAACGATGATGATCGTTCGACGGCACATTCAAAGCACGAACAAGTTTACCATCCCGATCGAGCAAAACGGTTCGCGAAGGAGCCTCGACCGAACTGTACGAATCGAACAAAAACTTGCCGCCAGGATGAACCGTCGCGCGATGGTTGGCAGGAGTCTTAGTAACTTGCGTCATTTCTCGCGTCTCTAAATCGACGCGCGAAACTTGTAGCTCAACAGGACTCGAATTATTGGCGGTGATCCAAATCGCTTTGCCGTCTTTCTGGACCAGGGAAATGTCTTCGACGTCCCAATCGCCTTGGGTCACACTCGTTCGTTGGCTGCCGCCCGCATCGATGCGATAGACATGCCGTCGTCCGTTTGGCAAGTCGCTAAGCCACAAAAAGTCGCCCCCAGCTAACCAATGCGGTGGTCCTAGCACGTCGATCCAAGCCGAACCCTGTTCGCGAAAGAATTTTCGCGCTGCGCCAGTTTCGGCATTGCAAGCCACCAACTCAAGCCAGCTTTGGATACGGTTTTGAATTTGCAAACAGACCTCTTTACCCTCGGGATGCCAGTCGACGCGCACGACCAATCGATCGTCAGCCGCATAAGCAGCCAAGTCCATTGGCTTTAGCTCTTTGCTGGCAACGTCTGCAACAAACACTTGGACGCCGGGCAACGGTGCACCGCTCTTTGGATACCGCGTATTCTCGAGCGACTGTTCGACGCTGATGGAATCGCTCACCATGTATTTCGAAACGGGTGTTTGGTCTAATTGCAGGAAGGCAATGCGTTTGCTGTCGGGGCTCCACCAATGTGCTTTGAAATTGCCTCGTCCGTAAATTTCTTCTTGGTAAACCCAATCGAGAACGCCGTTCAACTTTTCTTCGGAACCGTCGCTTGTCAGTTGCGATTGCCCGCCCGTTTGGCAATTAACAGTAAACAGATTGTTTTTATGAACAAAAGCGACTTGTTGGCCGTCTGGACTGAGTTCGGCGTATTCCTCGGATTGATCGGGAGTGCTTGTCAAGCGTTTCGCGTCGTTCGTCGTCGCATCGAACAAGTACAAATCCTGCTTGTGATTGATCAACGCGAATCGCAATGTATCGTCGAAAGCATCGAGTCGATTCGCATAGGGTTTGGCAGCATCTGCACCGAAGGATTCTAATTTGCCAAGAGCCGTTACGAGTCGTTGCGGTAGATCGAAATTCCTCATCGCGCCGGTTGAAGCGTCAATAGCCGACCATCGATTATTTCGTGCAACCAAATACTCGCTTGAGTCAGGCAGCCAACGTGGAGCGCCTCCGCCGCGTGCATCTCCACC
>JANMNK010000944.1:0-5096 GCA_031373875.1 Pirellulaceae bacterium
CGTCGCTGAACAACGGCGAATGTAGTTTGGGCCCATTGGCCCGAACGGAATGAGATGATGGATGCGTTCGGAGATTAAAAAGAAGTGTGTTGCACGGGCCAATGGGCCCATGCTACGGAAGAGAGGGGGACGCCGGAGGAACGATGCGATGGGACCGTTCTACTTGAGCCGGCTGATGCAATGAGAGCGGGTCGCTTTACGGGCGCGTGCTTTACGGTTGGACCGACGCAGGCAATTTTTCGGATTTCGTGCGGGCTGTTGTTTGAATGGAGTGTCTTTTGTCCCCGGACCGAACAAGCATCGTGTTTGTCTGGCCTTCGACGACTTCGAGCAAAAGGGCGTTGGTCAAATGAAGTTCTTTGTTGGACTTTGGAGGAGTCAATTCAAAGTACAGCCACATCCAGCCCCGTTCAATTTCGTGACCGACCCATTTCAGATCGCTTCGGTTGCTGCGCTCGCTCGATTCCGGAACCTTACTCTTACTTGCATTTGCTTCTTGCTTCTTTGATTCTGCTGTCGTCGAATTGGAAAGATAAAAATGCTCGTTCAGATAAATTACAAGTTCGTCCGGGATGTTTTCTCCGTCAACATTAATTTGAGTTTTCGTAAACCGTCGCACAGCCGTTTGCAGATCGGTCGATTGAACACGAACCGCAACTTCCCATTTTTGTGAAGTCGTATTCCATTCCATCTCGCCGATACTGATATGGAACGGATGAGCTAATAATTTATCTTGAAAAAAACAACTCAGCAAAAGAACCGTCGCAGCCAAGGAAACGAATCGCCGAAACGTCCTCGATAAAGCGATCTCCCAGTTCCATTCAATACTGCCAGAACGAAGCCCCAATTTCTTTTGTGCAAGATGTTCTTTTGCAATGTGTCTTGGGGCAGTCGCTCCGATATTGCAACTCAGATGATCACAAAATCGAGTCGCCGTATGAATCGAAAAGTCAGAAGCAACAACTGGCGTAGGATGATTCATCATTGATCATCCTTTTTGGTTTCACTTTTCTCGGAATCGTCTTTTGACTTGTTTGCATTTTCTTCTTCTTTCTTCTTCGCTCGTTGCATTGCGTTTTCAGGAGTTTCGCGACGCGACTTGAAAATCTTGAAACGGCTTGGCGTAATTTGCGGTGGATAGAAATTGTTGTTCCGATCCACGTCTGCAGTTTCACGGAAAGGGTCCAGTTCAAATTGCTTAACCGCCTGCTCGGTAATCAACATTGTCGAACAAGCGTTTGTATCCATACGCCAAATCTCGGCCGGAATACGAATTTCTTTGGTTGAATTGTCTTCGAAAGTCAAATGCACGATGACGGGCATAACAAGTCCGCCAAGATTCTTGAAGCTGACTCGATAGAAGAAGTTTTTGCTTTCGAGAATCTTCTTTTCATCGTCCGACAACTCGCTCAAAAACTTATCGTACGCTTTTCTCTGTTCTTCGGTGACTTCGTCCGGATCATAGTTATTATAAAAATCGCGAAGCTCCGGATAGAGTTCGGCTCGTTTGGTCAATGCAGTGTTGCGTTGGTCAGACAAAGTCTTCTTGTTGGATTCTTTGGACTGAGCTTTTTGTTCTGCGGCTTCGTCTGGATGACTATTGTCGACTTGAAATAGATCCACGTCGGAGATCGCAATATCACAGTGATCGGTGGTGTAGAACCAGCCTTGCCAAAACCAATCTAAATCGACGCCGGACGCATCTTCCATCGTTCGGAAGAAGTCGGCGGGCATTGGGCGTTTGAATTCCCAACGGCGAGCGTACTCTTTGAAAGCGTAATCGAACAATTCACGTCCCAGAATAGTTTCGCGAAGAATGTTCAACGCCGTAGCAGGTTTGGCGTAGGCATTCGCGCCAAATTGGTGCAAGGATTCACTGTTTGTCATCACGGGCACTTGGACGGTGCTCTGCATATAAGCAACGATATCCTCCGGTTCGCCGCGACGAGAGGGATAATCGGTTTCCCATTCTTGTTCTGCCAAGTACTGCAAAAACGTGTTGATGCCTTCGTCCATCCAAGTCCACTGTCGCTCATCGCTGTTGACGATCATGGGAAAGTAATTGTGTCCAACTTCATGAATGACCACGGAAATCAATGCGTACTTGGTATCCGCCGAATAAGTTCCGTCAACGTGAGGGCGTGGTCCGTTGAAGCAAATCATCGGGTACTCCATTCCGCCGACCGGGCCATTGACGCTGTAGGCGACGGGGTAAGGATAGTCGAATGTGTATCGACTATAGACATTCAAGGTATGGATGATGGCATGGGTGCTGTACTTGCTCCACAGCGGTTCGCCTTCGTTGGGATACAAGCTCATGGCCATGACGCGTTTGCCAGCAACTTCGTGGCCTTGGGCATCCCAGATAAATTTGCGGCTGGATGCGAAAGCGAAATCGCGGACCTTTTGAGCGTGGAAGACCCATGTCTTGGTTCCCGCGCCTTTCTCTTTCTCATTTTCTTTCGCTTCGTCCGGCGTCACAATAAAGACGGGCGTTTTGGCGGTCTCCGCTTCTGATAGTCGAGAACGGTTGGCTTCGCTGAGAACTTCGTTTGGATTTTGAAGAACACCTGTCGCGCCGACAATGTGGTCGTCTGGGACAGTGATGCGCACTAAGTAGTCGCCTAACTCCAACGTAAACTCGCCTTTGCCAAGATACTGTTTGTGCTGCCATCCGGTCGCGTCCGTGTAAGCGGCCATGCGGGGAAACCATTGAGCGATTTCGTAAATGTAGTTGCCATCCTTTTCAAAGAACTCGTGTCCTGTGCGGCCTGGCATTAGAGTGGCATTGTTGATCTTGTAATTCCAAGCGATGTTGAATTTAAATTCGTGGTTCGGCAAAAGCTGTGAATTGAGATCCACGCGCATCATCGTCTTGACAACAATGAATTTTAGCGGTGCTCCAGATTCATCGGTGACGCTTTCGATCGTCGCTCCGCCGTCAAATGTTTCTCGCAACATGAGAGCGCGATACGCGTCCGTTGAAATTCGGTCCGCAATGGGCGGAGAATCGATCAGATTGGTATCTGAATCTGGCCGGAAAAGGTTGGGGTCGACTTGTAACCATAAGTATCGCAATGTGTGGGGCGAGTTGTTCTTGTATGTGATTGCCTCGCGACCTGTTATCGTTTGGTGCTCATCGTCTAGCTGCACGTCGATTACATAATCGCATTCTTGCTGCCAATACTCAGGGCCTGGCTCGCCTGCGGCAGTTCGATAGCCATTTGGCGTCGGTAAGATTTCTTCGAGCTGGCGAAATTTATCTTCTTGTCCAAACTTGCGATTCGAAATCCCCTGGGAGTATACGGACGAAGCAGAAACAACTGCGAGCAATATCGAACCAATTAGGCGTGTCGATCTCATCAAAGACTTTTGCATTAGGCTGTACCAAGAGTTCGAAATGTAAGGTGGGGGTGGACTAAAAATAATCGGCTTAATTTGGCGAGAGCGGCTTATCAAGGGCAAGCTTTTTACTTTAGTCACCGTTTACAATTCAAAAAGCCGCCCGAGCCTGTCTTTTGGTACAAAGGTATCGGGAATCCCAAAATAGGTGCTTCGCGATATAGTGTTACCTCGAACAATTTGTACAAACCGCGACTTCAGCAAAAGAGGGGACTAGCGCAAGTGCTTGAAACAATTGGTTATTGCACCAATGTGCATGCTGGTTTGAACTGGGCCGCAGCGAAAGCCAATTTGCAAAAATATGCGTGTGCGGTCCGCGACGAACGAGGACCGCATGCGACGCTGGGTGTTGGCCTGTGGTTGCCGGAAATGGCCGTCCAGGAGATCTTGGCGACTGGTTTAGTTGACGAGATGCGTCGATGGCTCGACCAAGAGCGGCTTGTACCGTTTACGATGAACGGTTTTCCTCAAGGGGATTTTCATCAGGCCGTGGTCAAGCATCGTGTGTACGAGGCGACTTGGTGGGATGAGTCACGGCTGAAGTATACCAAGGGTTTGGCTGACATCCTTTGTCAACTGTTGCCAGCGGGAGAGACCGGATCGATTTCGACTTTACCGATCGGCTGGGGCACACCAAAGCCAAGTGCTGATCTCATGGCAAAGGCTGCGGACCAACTACGTGCAATTGCTCGGCATTTGGCGGCTATAGAGCAAAGGACAAGCCGTAGGATCATCGTGGCAATCGAAGCCGAACCTGGATGTGTGCTTGGTGATTGCGCATCACTACGGGAATTCTTTGAGCAGTATTTACTGGCAAGTGCCGACGCCGTAGTTCACCGTCGGTATTTGACGATCTGTCATGACGTATGTCATTCGGCAGTGATGCGCGAAGATCAGCATCGCGAATTGAGTGCCTATCGTGAGCTTGGCATCTGCGTTGGGAAAGTGCAAGTTTCGTCAGCCATCGAAGCAGATTGGGATTCGATGACAAAGTCGGACAAGTCGTTGGCTTTGGGACAATTGCGAACCTTTGCCGAAGATCGGTATCTTCATCAGACAAGTGTGGTGGCCAGTCCTGGCGAACCCCCACGACTTGTGGAAGACTTGCCACAACTCCTCGCAACAGTCGAGGACGCCGACAAGCTGACTGGAAGTTGGCGAGTCCATTTTCACGTTCCTATATTCTTGAAGGACATTGGCAAACTACGATCGACTCAGCAGGAAATCGGAAAGTGTGTTTACGATTTGCTCGAGAATTCCAGCGAGGAAAGCTTTACGGGTCATTGGGAGGTCGAAACGTACGCCTGGGGCGTTTTACCCAAAGAATTAGCTGCGAGCGATTTAGCTCAAGGTATCGCGAAAGAAATGGCTTGGTTTAGAAATATGTTGGCTGATGCAGGCCAGCCATAGCCCAATTTACGTAAACCGAAACTTCGTCATCCAAACAGTCCCGCAGTTTGGTGCTTCGTCGCTAGACAATCGGTAGGTCGATAGATAGGCTTTTTAGCAACGTAAATTGTTTGGCGACTTGTTTCGCGGCTTAAAATATCACGGTTTAAACAGTAGACAATCAACAAAGGATTTGAAAGACCGATGGTTCATCTGGGCGTTAACATCGACCATGTCGCAACGATACGACAAGCTCGCCGTACTTACGAGCCCGACCCAATCGCTGCAGCAGCTTTTGCTGAACA
>JANMNK010000970.1:0-4167 GCA_031373875.1 Pirellulaceae bacterium
TTTGTCGATCACGACGTTGTCCAAAACAAAGACCGCACCCCCTTCATCTAGACTCATCAGCTTGGCTTCGACCGCGCCGGACTCGGACACCTTTGTACGAATCACAAAGCGAAAAACGCGTGGTCCAGCATCCATCTCGCCGTACCAAATTTCTGGCGTCGGTTGCGTCGAAGATTTGGCAGCGGCATCTTGACCGAAAACTCCTTGGCTCAAGATCGTGCCGAGAAAGCAATTCGCAATCAGAACAAGACCCGTAATCAGTTTGAACATGTGTTGCATCTTCGTAGTTACTCGTTAAGTAGATTATGGTTTTTCTGGTGGCGGCATTAACAGATTTTTGTCGCTCTCGGAATTCAAAAACGCTTTATTCCATTCGCCGTACGCGGGATTTGGAATAATGATCCAATCCCCGCCGAACTTTGCCGCTGTGCTGTCGACGGTTTGTTTACGGCCATCGATCCCGGTGGTTTTATCGTAGCGGAAAGCATCGTCAAAGTCGCGAAGGTTATCGCCGATGATCAGCAAAACATCAAATTTATCCATGGCTTGTTGGCGTCGCGTTGTCTTGTTCGAACCAGTTTTCTCATCAGCACACAATAGTTGGTCTTCGGGAACGTCGATGCCATGTCGCCGGAGAGCCGACATCGTTTGTTCGCGAGCTTTATTATTGCGATTGGTGATATAAAATCGCTCGACGCCCATTTCTTTGAGCTTGTTGATGAATTCCACCGCACCCGGTATGACACCAATTTTGTCTTGGCCTGTTTGTTCCCATTTTTCCCAACGCTTGAGATCGAAAGCGAGACCCTTCCGAATTTGATCCGTTTGAAAATTGTAATTGTCGAGAACGGTTTCGTCCAAATCGAAAATCACGCACGGCGGTTTGCTTAAGTCGACTCTAGTTTTTAACTTTTGTTCGGCGCGAACGGCGGCCCAATTGTACGCTTGATAGCATGCAGCTCGGTATTCTGCCGAAGTCTGCATGTAGAGGTTAGCGTCAAGGCCACGATTCGGTGGCTCTTCAAGTTTGTATTCCGAAGCTTCCCGAACTTCCGATACGACCGCCGCCGATTTTTCTTGTGCGAGTGTTGCAAACGACGGCAAAAGGGCAGTCGCAAGCACAACCGACAATAGCCTGCGGAAGGTAGTCATTGCGCGATACATTTGAGATTCCAAGTTGATAAAGACAACGCGTTCCATTGCCAAGCGAACTCGAGGATAATTAGCCAAAAACAAGAGACTACTCGCTTATCGCCGGTGTTTCAAACGACCATATGCTGGGATTGACCGCATTTTCGTACTCGTACTCAGCCACATGCGGTGCTCGTGCTCGTGCTCGTGCTCGTACTCGTACTCGTACTCGTACTCGAATTTCGCCCCCGATCTAGCACAAGTATGAAAACCGTTTCACTGATTACGAGTTCGATTTTGAAACGATCGATTCCGGCGATCAGCGAGAAGTGTCAAAAACACAACCGAACGAGTATAGACTTGGGGATGCGTTTTTAACAAGCATCCCAACTTGCCGTTTAGGAATCAGCGTTTCGGGTAGCCGCTTTTGTGACGGCATTCAGCAGGAAACGACCTGTGTTAAAAGCTTGCCGACCTAGTTGTTTCCAATATTCG
This sequence comes from Pirellulaceae bacterium, assembly GCA_031373875.1. GTDB lineage: Bacteria > Planctomycetota > Planctomycetia > Pirellulales > Pirellulaceae > JANMGV01. The sequence continues at coordinate 1,627 of JANMNK010000970.1, forward strand.
GAATCGTGGAACTCGCGCAGCAATCTCAGCAGCTTGGCTTGCTCGGCTTCAGGCAGTTTTTGAAGCATGACGGGAATGAGGGTTTCGGTGACGTTGTACGTCGCATTGCTTTGAAGGCAAACCGGAACAATCGCATCCGTCGGAATGTTCAAGTCGACATGAAGGGCAGCAACCGCATCGGCGATATTTCGCGCTTTGATCGAAGTCGTGTCACGCAAATCGTACGGCGGTTTCCATTCTTGAAAAGGTCGCAGTTTGTCGACATGGGTAAATGCAACAACAATGGGTGGTACCGATCGTTGACGATTGGCGGCTAATCGTTTTCGAAGTTCGTTCAGTAACTTGAGGTCGGCTTCGCGGGCTGCCGACGTTGCCGAGCAAACCATCACGACGAGATCGCATTTCATAAGTTCGGCATCGAGACTAGCGATCGCGCGTTGATCTTCGCTGCCACCAAATCCTTCGGTATCGAACACGATCGCTTTCGGGACACCTTCGCGGTTCAGCACGTATGGCATGATGCTCGCCGTGCAAGGTAACGTATCGGTTGCCGCGCGGTACTCGCCGAACATAGCATTGATAAGACTGGACTTACCGGCTTTCGTTTGCCCTAAAACAACGATGCGCAGTGGCTCTTCCGAACGTCGAGTATCGGCTTGAGTAGCTTTTGCATAATCCAATCGAGAGTCTTTGGACTGGAATCCACGAAAGGACGGATCGTTCAATGCCAGTTGTCCGCTATAAAGCTGGATTGCGTACTCGCCCGCACGCCTCACACTGAAACCCACCGCCCAACGATGTGCATCTGCAATCGCTTGGCCACTTATACGACCAAGCAACTTGTCTTGAGCTTCTTTAAAGACTCCTGCAGTCGGGTTAACGACGAGTCGCAGCAGCCGATACCCCAATCGCCAAGGGCTATCGTCGGCCGTTACCGCTTGGGTTGTATTCCAAAAGCGAATGAGTTTTTCATACTGCCGTATGGTAAGCAAATGAGAGCCGGGGATATTGTCCTTGGCCGCTATGCGTAAATCGTGAAGCACGCGTTCGGCGATGAGCATGGCATCGGGCAATGTTATTTCAAGCGAAGGTTTTTCCGACTTTTGATGAAAGCAAACTGCGACGGAGTCAAATAGTTCGAGCGCCAGTGGCTTCCATTTGTCGACAGTATCCAAAGTTGCCGCGTTCGCTTCGGCGTATTCGGCAATACGTTCGACCGACGCGCGTGCGCAGTCTTCGCCCTGTGCGCCTAGCGATTGGATAGGAGCCCGCAACTGGCTTCTCAGTCGAGCTCGCAAATATCGGGACGCATACCAACCGATCAACAGCACGATAGCCGTCACGACAGCAAACCAAGTTGCCATCCGGCGTTCCCACAACCATATGCAACCCGCACCCATCAGCAATACGAACGGCAGTGCATAGAGCGCGCCCACGAAACCAAACTGAATTTTCCAACGCGACATATTTAGGCTGAGTCCTTCGTTGGCAACGACGGTGTATCCGTGGACGGTTTGCTTTTTTGCAAGTATTCGTTAAATCGACGTCGACCTTCATCAAGCTCTTTCGAATAGAACTTTCGCAGTTCTGCACTTGTTGGAGTCGCACCGCGTCTCATTTGAGCAAAATACCAGCACAGTGAAAATCCAAGTGCGTACGTTGTGGCAGCACTATAGGCCGCACCAACCACGCTGCCAAACCCAGGCACGAACTTGGCCAACAGGCTGCGTCCCAATCGAGCCACCATTCCCCCACCCAGTGCTCCGCTAAATTCCGCCATCAGTTGTTTGTTCAGCGTTTGACCGTAAATCGACGCGATCGCATGAAACATCTTCGCTTGAATTGCAAGCACCACGGGAATGTCAACTAGCGGAATAGGGACAGCACCCGCAGCACCTGCAGCCACACTGTACGAAACGATATGCGGCCAAGCGGAACGAAAATAAATATCACCCAGTTCCGATCGCAATTCCGGCTGGGACTCAAGGATCGCGCGCAGGCCATGGGGGAACTCGGTTTCAATTGCATTCCAAAGTGCTTGCAAACCGTAATCTACAGGATCGTAACCATCCTCAGGCAACGTCAAATCCACGACCACAAACTGATTGGCCAAACCAGCGAACGCATCCCGTTGATACCGAATCGACCGAACCAATTCATGAGGCAAGTCGCTTGGCCAAGTGGCTTGATCAAACGGGTAAGGCACGACGTGCTGGTCGGTGACTTTCGAATAACCTTCGTGAATAGCTGTCTGGACAACGATGACTGGCCAATTTGGTTTTTCTTCATGAATCGCTCGAAGGGCATCGAGTACGGGTTTTTGAGAATGATCCATCGCTTTGACGACAACCATGACCAAGTGAGCTTGACGCTGGCCATAGGCAATGTCGTCGCGAGGGTCGTAGCCCGCTTCACCTAAGCCACGCGTGTCGAGAAATCGTAGCAAGCAATTTTCTTCGTCAGGAAAAGCGTACGTGCTGGCGGTCCTCGTGCAGGGTCGAAATCCGTTGCCAATTTCTGCTTTGCTGCTGCCCGTCAAGG
>JANMNK010000974.1:0-3064 GCA_031373875.1 Pirellulaceae bacterium
ACGCCGATCCGCGTCGCGACGCATCGCTTTGCATCGCGGATCATACGCCAAGAAATGTAGTACGCCCGGCAGGATTCGAACCTGCAACCCTCGGTTCCGAAGACCGATGCGCTATCCAATTGCGCCACGGGTGCGTGTTTAGTTGCTTCGTTCCAGTGACGGGCAAAGTCTCGCGACTCATGAAATCCGTCTACTGAAATTCGATTAACTTCTCAACTTCCAAAGCACTTTTTGTCAAGTGGTAAGTCAATAAGCAGCTTGTTCGACTAATGTAACCGGACTGCTTTCAATTGGCAATTCGTGTTTCATCAAACAAAAAGATCCATGGGTTAGGCAAATTAGTTAGTCTTTGACGAGAATTTTCGAACCGATCGGATGCGTGAAAACGAATTTTACTGCCTTTCAAGGGCGTTCGAAGGAAAATGGGAGGCTTAGGAGTTGAAGAAAAAACTATTATCTAGCAAAATCATATCGTACACTTGGGGAGTGTTGACGCCCTTGCAATTTTTGAATTCGACGCGTTTGTGTGGGTCAATTGCATGAGGCTGGCGTCGGATTCGCTCAGCTTAAGCAACCGTAGATAGCTTATCGGATTTGTCTTTTTCACTTTCGAGAATTTCATTCATTGATCGGGTTTACATGCTGACCTTGACGCTTCGAGTTATCCAAGGTGCGGACAGGGGCAAAGTATTTGCTGACATAAAACCTCCGTTGACAATTGGTCGCGAAGAGGGAAACACGATCCAATTGAACGACGAACGTGTCAGCCGCTTTCATGTCAAGATTCAAGAGGATAACAACCATCTAGTGTTAACCGATTTGGAAAGCACGAACGGAACGCGGGTTAACGGCCAAGACTGTCAATTACGTATCCTCCGATATGGGGATATTGTCTCTGTCGGACGAAGCGTATTGCTTTATGGTACGCGGGAACAAATCGCAAGTCGCGTTCAACAAAACTTAGAGAACTTCGAAGCTCAGTTGCCAGAGTCCGCTTCTGCCGTTCCAAATTTCGATGACCCAGGTTTCGACCTGAGTACGGGTCTTATGTCATCGTTCAAGATCTTGGCAACCCATCAACCCATCCCTGTCCTTCCCGAGAAGATGTCGCCAAGCCAATCAGCTCAACTAAGCGAGATTCTTGACTACTTTCATTTTCGAATGTCCAACATTGTCGAAGAAGCTCATATGAGCGAAAAGGGTGACGAGATTCGGCTCGATCCGAGCACTTGGCAACTCATGTTACAGTTGCACTCGCGTCTCGCAGAATTTGTTCGATCGTTAGGCGACCCCGATCACAAAATTTCTAATTAGTGAAGTCTTGTTAATCGCGATTTTCTTGTTCACAAGCCGACCATAATTCGAACGCGTGGTAGTGGGGCACATCCGCAACGTGCAGGTATGTAGCGAGCGCGCCTGCGGCGGCTAAACGAAATTTGCCGTTTGTATTATTTCTACTTGGTCCCAGTGCTGATCACTTATTTGTTGCGAATCATTTGTCTTCGCAGATCATCGAGGGCTTGCTTCGCGATGCGGTGAAGAACGACGTCCGGATGTCCGCTGGGACGCAACCGGCGATAATGGAGTTTATCATCCGGTCCAGCCACAACGATCGCAAACGACTCTTCTTGACGATCATCCAACTGTCGCAGCAATGCGTTGGGTGGATAAGGTCCCGCGATCAGAACCCAGTCGGTTTTTTGGCTTTGCCGTACGGTTCTTGCGAGCGATTGCAGCGAATCGATACTTGAAGTCTTTTCGCTTGTTGGAGACTCACTTGCGAAAGCGTCATAAGCTGAATGGACATCTGGAAAAATTTGAATCGCGACAACAGGCTTTCCGTCAAGTCCACTTTGAATTTCCGTCATCCATTCACCGATAATCCCTCGTTCCCCAATCTCGATAACAGCCAGCGATTCACTTCGGCGTGCCAACTCGTTTAGGATGACATCAGGCAGCTCTTGTTCACCTTGTCCGAATACAAAGTCACCGAAAGTATCTCGTATCAACTGAATCGTACTTTGCATATTCTCCGCCGCTTGTTGCTGGCTAACCGCAGTCGAAGCTACCCGCAAAGTAATCGTCGCCCGGGAAACAGTGATTCCGACGCGGGGCTCGCGATCTCGCGCAATGAGGTCGGGAATTTTCGCTTCGACATCACTCTCGCCCAATCCAAACAGTTTTAGGCTTTGGTAGTAAATGCGTTCCGTGCCAAGGTTATGTTCGGCTCGCAGCCTTGGCAGTACGGTTCCTGCCCACATCTCGGTCATTTCCGCAGGGACTCCCGGCAAAGCAAAAATGCGGCATCGGCGACCGTTAGCTGAAGTGATCGACAAGTCGATCCCTGGTGCCGATCCGTGTGGGTTAAGAATAATTCGAGAACCTCCCGGAAAGTACGCTTGGACACGATTCTGCTCCGGCATAGTGCGATGACGACGAGCAAATAGGGACTCGATTTGCGCAAGCGTGTCAGGATATAGTTCAAGAGGCAAATCAAATGCCGACGCAATCGCTTGCCGAGTAAGATCATCTGCCGTCGGTCCTAACCCGCCTGTACAAATCACAAAGTCAACTCGGCTGGCAGCGATTCGAAATACGTCGACGTTCGAATCCAAATCGTCTGCCACAGTTGTATGGAACATGGTACGCACACCCAATTCGCCCAATTGAGTTGCGATCCACTGGCTGTTTGTGTCCAGACGCTGTCCTGACGTTAGCTCATCACCAATCGAAATTACTTCCGCGCGAATCTCATTTGACATCAGTGTCAGCCTTAACGAATTGGGAAATCAAAAAGCGAACCGTTGGATTTTAAGTCAGAAAAAACGGCGACAGCAAAGCACGGTATTAGGGCAGCCAGAAAAAAAGCTGCAATTCGAATCAGCCTAGTCACCAAACTTTTCTTCTCTCCGCGATTATCCTTCGAAATGCGAATGGCCTCGCTCGCGGCAAAGAGGTAGGCACGAAAAGTCATAAATGGCGTGATTCCCAAAATGCCGAGGAGTAATACTAGCCCCATAAGCGACAATGGAAGCAAGCAAATTCCAACGATCATGGCCAACAC
>JANMNK010000162.1:0-4875 GCA_031373875.1 Pirellulaceae bacterium
GGGATTTCGCAAATTCATTTGGAGACGATCGCCATCAACGTTGCAGGCATGACGCACGTGACGGGCAACGCATTTGGCGAATTGCTAACAAACGCGCCAGTCGCATATCGAAGCAATTTACCCGTTGGTCAATGGGCAGCAGAACTGCGTCGATTGGGCATACCGACTTCGGTCTCGTATCACGCCGGGACCTATCTGTGCAATGCAGTGATGTACCTTTCGCTGCACTGGTTTGAAAGCAACAAGAAGGATGGACGCGTTGGATTTATCCATTTGCCGCTGACGCACGAACAAGTCCTCAATAGCGGTCGTACGATGCCCTCGCTGTCGAAACAAGACATGTCACGAGCCATCCAATTCATCCTTGATGGATTACTTGGTAGGCAGCAGCAATTCGACTTTGCGTGAGCCCATTCCTCCAACCCGAAATCTCATTGAATCTGAGAGCGACTCTAAATCTGAGAGCGACTCGGTCGGGCAAAAAAATTTTTGAAAACACAAGACTGAACTGCGGAACTTTCTCTGCGCGTCCGTGTTCTTGCGAGTGCGGCAGTTCGTTGGGCGGGAAAGTTGCGGAGATGCTCGGTTTTTGTTGTTAATGCTGGGAGCAAAGGAAAGTTCAGAAAATTTTGTACGGTTTCAGCACTTGAAAGTTCATCAAACCTGTCAGGCGGACTTGTTATGCATGGCAAATTTCCCTCATAATTGGGCCTCATCCAAAGCGATTCGTAATGGGCGGAAAACGAATAATTATTTATTCTTTGATAGCTCAAATTACTGAAAACTAAAATCATTCTTTTTCTTGTAGGTGTTGTGAAGTGACTTTCAAATCCGCGACTATCCGACCTCGGTTTGCTTACATTATTTTTTCATGTGTTTTGGTGCTAACTTCAGTTGTTCCATTGTTTGGTACGGACCGAACGGAAAAGCCTACGATTGGGAGTGAAATCAAGACTTTCCAGTTGTCTGATTATCGGGGCAAAGAGTGGTCACTCGGGGAGTTTCAGGATCAGCCAATCATGGTTGTTTCCTTCTTGGGTACTCAATGTCCTTTGGCAAAACTATATTCCAAGCGGCTTGTCCAGCTTGAAAAGCAGTTTGCAAGTCGGGGTGTGGCGTTTGTGGCCATCGATGCCAACGACCAAGATTCCTTAACAGAAATGGCTGCACATGCCAGGAAACATGGCATCGAGTTTCCGTTTCTCAAAGACGCTGGTCAGAGCTTGGCTGATTCCTTGGGCGTTGATCGGACACCTCAGATTTGTGTTCTCGACAAGGCTCGCAAGCTTTGTTATCGCGGGAAAATCGATGATCAATATGGAGTTGGATATACGCGAAAAAAACCGACGGAGAATTATCTAGTCGACGTTTTGAATTCCATGCTTGAGGGCAAAGATATTCCTTGGACGCAAACCGAAGCCGAGGGTTGCATCATCGGTCGTCGCCGGGCCGCGAACGAAAACTCCAATGTTACCTTTACCCGCGATGTGGTTCGGATTTTGCAAAAACGCTGTATCGAGTGCCATCGTGAAGGGGATATCGGTCCCATGGCCTTGGATCAATACGACGAAGTTGCTTCTTGGAGTGAAATGATTCTCGAAGTAGTAAAGGATGGACGAATGCCGCCATGGCACGCTTCGCCAGAGTATGGTCATTATCAAAATGATCGTGCGATGACCGAGGACGAAAAATCGGTGTTGCGAAACTGGGTCGAAGCAGGTTGTCCGCAAGGCGACGCAGCCGATCTTCCTCCCGCCGTCGAATATGTAACGGGCTGGCAGCTGCCACGCGAGCCGGATTTTGTCGCAGATGTGAGCCCCACACCCTTTTCTGTGCAAGCGACCGGTGAAGTTAAATACCAGTACTTCAAAGTTGATTTACCATTTACCGAAGACAAGTGGATCGAAGCTGCCGAGTTGCTACCAGGTAATCGCGCCATCGTTCATCATATTCTGGCTTTCGTTCGCCCCAAGGGCACCAAGGGTAATTTGCAGGCCGAACGAGGTTTCCTGACTGGATATGTCCCGGGAACTCGAGTGCATCCGATGCCAAAAGGTATGGCCAAGAAGATTCCCGCTAATAGCGAGTTAGTATTTCAAGTCCACTACACGCCAATCGGAACCGAGCAAACCGATCAAAGCAAAATCGGCTTTCTGTTTGCAGATCCGAGCACGATCGAGTACGAAGTGCAAACGACAAGCGCTGTCCAGCCTCGATTGGATATTCCGCCTTTCGAAGGCAACTATGAAGTGTCCGCCATGTTGCCAGAAAGGCTCCCTGATTGCAAATTGCTATCGATGAGTCCGCACATGCATGTCCGTGGTAAATCGTTTCGCTATACGATCGTGCACCCGGACAACAAGCGAGAAATCGTGCTGGATATTCCCAAATACGATTTCAATTGGCAGACGGAATATCGTTTCACGGAACCAATGGAAATTAAGAGCGGAACGAGAATTTTCTGCGAAGCTGCTTTCGATAATTCTGAAAACAATTTGAATAATCCCGATCCCCGTAGCCGCGTTCGCTGGGGCGATCAAACGTACGAAGAAATGATGATTGGCTATTTTCACGTTGCTGTAAAACGCGATCCAGCTACCGGAAAAGCAATCCAGTTGGCAGGTAGTGGCAACGGCGGAGCTATTACGCCAAGAGCGATCTTCGAGCGTCTTGACCAGAATGCCGATGGCAAACTGGATGCGAACGAAGTGCCTGCTCGCTTGAAAAATATGCTCAAGCAGCTTGATCGAAACGGCGACGGCATCATTACCGAAGATGAAGTGCCCAAAGGTTAATGCTCAGTCAAGCATTTTATCGATTGCATTCAAAGCTACTTCCCAGGATGGTTTCGTTTGCAAATAAGTCTCCCACCAGTGAATCAAGCTTTGTGCTGGATTCTTGAGCGACTCGGGTACTGCAATCGACCATTGCTCAATGGCGAGAGACAAATTAGCTTCGTCGATGCGGGCTAGCTCGACGATTTGGCTGGCCGCCAGTACCGGCGGCAGCATTGCGAGGGCCCAAACAAATGATCCGCGGTCAGACATTGTACATTCAGTGATCGCGATCTGGGACGCTCCTTGTTGGGCCAGTAGCCAAGCCAATCGAATCACCTCGGGAAGTTCTACGACGGGATTCGTTAGGACTGCTTCGATTGTCACGAACTGTTGGTTTGGATAAGTTCGCCCTGCCCCACCCAAAATTGGCTGAACGCCGACCACCGTTGCTTGAGAAGGAATCAAACGACGCTCTGTAAGTCGTCCGATGTGTGCCAGCAGTCCTGGTCCCCATCCTTCCCACAATTCGCGAAGAGGCCGAAGTCTCAAGTCGATCTGCTCGGCGAATTTTGGAAACAGCAATGCATAAGCCGCTTGAATTTCGCCGATTCGCCCCGAGATAAAGTTCCTTGTAGTCGATTCGGATTGGGCATGAGAAAAGAGCAACCTTTGTGCTTGCTCGGCGATTTCCTCTGGTTGGTCGCAGTCCAATGATTGCTCGATCAACACACTCCACATTTCACCTCGGTCAGAAAACGACGAAGGGTTTCGCTGCCGGTACCAGTCGTTCAGAGCGCGGGCCGGTCCTTGAATTGCGTTTTGCACTCGTTTATCGACCAAATTGGTTTCGAAACAAGTTGCTTGAGCGGCATGGAGAGCGCTAATGGTAAAGTTGGAACGCCAATCAATCTTCATGGTTGCAGTAGTTCTATGGAGCAAATCAATGAATGGAAATTTAGTTTTGCCGGGGTTTGGAAAACACCCAAGCGATCAAATCGAAATCGGGAATAAATTCATTTGGTGCAGTCAATGCAATTTGAAAATTTCGCAGGTCGAGATAAGTGTTTTGACTAGCTGTACTAGTATCGCGTGCTAATCGAATACTGCTAGTGCACTGTGCCAGCCAAGTAGTCGAGTTGTTAGAGCGTCGTATGACGAACACTTCGGTTCTGAGAATTCTGGGCCTGCTGCCGCCCGGGTTTCATTGCATCCAGAAAAGTACGTCGAAAAGCTGTACTAGTGCGGCCAGCGACGAAATGGGTTTAGCTTCGATAGACGCGGCGAAGGAGCGTCGAACCGATGGCGAGGAGAACGATATTCCCCAACCACACGCTGTAGGGAGGCCAAGAACCGTCTTTGGAACGATCAAGTCCGAGCGCGAACATAGGATAGTAAATCAGCAAAATTGGGAGGAAACAAAGTCCGAAAGTCGTCCAGTAATCGGCGCTTCGCATCCAAATTGCCAGGGGGATGCCAACCCATACGAAAAAGAAACAGCAGAAGCCTGCAGCCCATCGTCGCCATGGCTCGGTTTCCAGTCGATTCAACCTTTGCTGGCTGGCGGTAACCACCCACCCGTAATGCTTGGCGATTGCATCGTCGAACATTCCTGCCCGACCAATGAGCAGGCCTGCAGATTCGTACGCGGTGTGCATGTCTTGATTCAAGTTGATTTTGTGTATTTCCCATCGGATCTGTGAGCCGATTTCTTTGAGCGCGAACTGCGAAGGGCTGTCAGAGTTTTCGCCTTTGGTCGCCGGGAGATTCTTTGGCAATTCAAGCTCTTGGGAGCCGTCGACGATCAAGCTAAACTTGGAGCCGAACGACTCATAATTCACTAGCTTCATGGTCAAGTTTTCTTTTTCCGCGTTCCAGCTTAGTTGAGCTTTGTCGGCCATGATCGTCTGAGCTTCGCCCCCATTCGATCCGTAAATGACGATTGTTGGACGAATCAACCAGCGATCTTGAACATCTTGGACGTGGACCGAGAATCCGCTGTGAGAGCTATACGAGTGATGAGAACGTAGGACGCGATAGATGATCTCTTCGAGTGACTGCATTACGACGCGGTTGATGCCTGGACGGCCCCAGGAAACAG
>JANMNK010000991.1:0-7477 GCA_031373875.1 Pirellulaceae bacterium
ATCGATGTTGCTTGGCAACCTCGTCTCGAATGGCCTCAAGTTCGCTGCTGCGAAATTCAATCAGGCTCATGCACTTAATGCAATAAAGATGATCATGCGGAGGATAGCCGTAATCGTGTTCATACACACTGCGACCGTTTAGTTCAAAACAACGGAGTAGACCTGCGTCCACAAACTCTTTCAACGTTCGGTATACCGTCGGCCGTGACACGTGGTTTGGTGCGCCCTTGCGAGGTAACTGGTCGATCAATTGATCTGCATCAAAGTGCTCGTGATGGCTAAATACGAGATCGATGAGGAATCTGCGCTGATCGGTGTTCCTCAAATTACGACTCTGCAAATACTCCTCGAATCGCTCGAGAGGTGACATTGAGACTTGGACGTTGCCCAAGTTTGATTCGTCGGAAGTGCTCACAGCTAATAGACTTTGCAATCGAACAGAAAAAGGACAATAGACAAGTTTGCCTAATCGCTTGTCAAATCATCTGATTCAGGAAATCGGGAACGATCGCGCGCTCTAGTTTTCTACCAGGTATCCAAAAAGGATTCTGCCGCGCGGCAATTCCACCATACCAAGACAATCTGCAACCAAACGTCAGGTCCAGAACATTGTATTCGCTCATGGACTCTTTGCACACCGACAAAAAACCCGTTACTTCCTAAGATATCAAGGATTACGGCCATAAATGGTTAGATCGACGGCGACCAATACGACGTGTTCGAATGGAGAGACCAGGCGTTTTTTCCTAGCAACGTAACTCGCGATGGTGCCATCGGGCTCAGAACTGGAAACTACGCAGAAGAGAGTAGCTACGACGGAAACGGCAAGGGAGCAAATTCTCAGTTTGGTTTGCATGATAGTTCTCCGTTTACCTGGGCTTTAACTTAGAGAAGCCGTCCTCTAAGTTTCGATAGCGCAGTTCGGAGCAGGATGTTACGTTCGGGGGAGCCAGAAAACGGTACAATTGCTACGCAAATTATTCTGGTGGAAATAAAACAGGGACCAAGCGAATCATCCAGATTCAACTCCATGGTCTGCTGACGGTGGGTATTCGATAACTTTCGCGGAGGAAAGTGATCAACTAAGCAAATGAAATGAGTGCCATAGTGACACAGCGACATCTCGTACGTTCAGGACGCGGAACGCCACAAATGTTGGCGCCCGCGAAAGAGTTCTTAAACAGCCTGAAAAATGCTTGCGCATTAGCACGGTAGCGCACGAAGCGAAACGAGCCGACGCAGGACGTCAGGGCTTATCAAGCTCCAAAGAACGGATCTTAAGACTGTTGGGCAAGAAAGCGGTCGAGCGCGGCTGAAATTTTCTCAGCGGTTTCATAGGTGCCGTTGGCAATTGCACGGCGAATATCGGCAACCTTGTCAACGCGAATGTCCCCAGAGACGGCTTCTAGCGAAGCGGATGACACGCCTAACGCCTCGCTCGATAACTCCAATTGATCAACAGGAGCCATCTCTTGCATGTCGGCAACTGGAGCGGTTTCGGAGGTCGAAACCGAACGTTGAACATTACCAACTTGCTGAATTCCTTGAACGCCAAGGCTGCTAGAAATTTCCATACTAAATTATCTCCCCCAGTGCGACACTCGAATCAAGAATCAAATACTGCGACAATAATGGTCGCCAATTGTGGCAAACCAATCAAATCAAGCCGTTCGCAGTCCATGTCGGGGAAACAATCCGTAGAGGCCAGAATTGGTTGACTCCAATTTTCTTCCAGCCATGCGAAAGTTCCCCATTCATCGACTAACTATTGGCTTCGCCGTAAAGTATCTTTTCTCCTTCGCGTCATACCAATTGTCGGTGACCCTAAGGCAATTATCACCTGTGCGGCTTCACCGTCCAATTTCGGGGATGGCATCGTGCCATCCGTGAAATCCGTTTTGGACATCGAAGCAATATGCAATGATCGTTCCAATTCATCAACTCAGATTCGAATTTTGCGAAGATCTTTCAACCCCGAAAAATTCGAGCCAACATCGAAATCGAAAAACGCAACGATTAAGCCAAATATAGGACCAAACGACCCTCGAGAGCAAGGCGAATCCAACCAAATCGAAATTTGGTTTAAGTCTGTAGCCCATTTTGAGATTGAAAAAATTACAAAGCCATTGCAAATCCATGGCGATCTTCAGAGTAGCAGGCTGACAGGATTGACAGAATTTGGAAGAAATAATGCTAGCACTCGATTGGAACAGCGTTTTGTGTTTCGCTGTTTTTCGTTGCTTGCGACCTTTGCTGGACACAAAGCCAGTCTAATAACGTCGTAGCACAAACTTAAGTGCCCTTTGTCGACGTCGAACGATGTGGCTGGAACATTGTAAACCGAGAATGCTCTGCACTTTGACCGGCAGTCACGGTTTGTTCATAAAGTACCCGCTGAGAACGGCATGGTGATTGATTGCCTTCGGGTTGAATTCTGCGATACGAACCATCTGCATCCAGTCGCCAGGAATTTTGGTTGTCACGAAAATAGGTGTCCAATATGTCGACGAGCCGTCGTCGGCAATTGACGTCTTCGACCGGCACAAGCAATTCAATACGTCGGTCGATGTTCCGCGGCATCCAGTCGGCGCTGCTAATAAAAAGTTGTTCATCGCCTCCATGATAGAAATACAGTATTCTCGCGTGTTCGAGAAAGCGGTCGACCACACTCACTACGGTGATATTTTCGCTCATCCCTGGAATGCCAGGGCGCAAGCAGCACACACCGCGAATATTTAAACGAATGGTCACACCCGCTTGGCTAGCTGTATATAGGGCAGCGATGATATCGGGATCCACCAACGCGTTGAGCTTGGCGACGATATGCGCTTTTTGACCCTTGCGCTTTCGTTGCGTCTCGTTTTCGATCAGCGATACCAGTTTTTTTCGGAGGCCAATAGGTGCCGCGTCGATCAAGCGATAGGACTGAGGTTGGCTGTAGGCTGTAATCGCATTAAAGAACGCGCTTGCGTCAGCCCCTAGATCTTCGTTGCATGTCAAATAGCTGATGTCGCTATACAGTCGCGAAGTAATCTCGTTGTAATTGCCTGTTCCGAAATGCAAATAGCGTTGGATACCGTTTGGTTCTCGCCGGACAATGATACAGACTTTGGCATGCGTCTTCAGTCCGCGAACGCCGTAGAAAACCTGCACATTGGATTGTTCAAGCTCGCGAGCCCATTCGATATTTCGAGCTTCGTCAAATCTTGCCTTTAATTCTACGATGACGGTCACATACTTACCTCGTTCAGCCGCTCGCTTCAAGGCTGCGACGATCGGGCTTTGCCGACTTGTGCGATACAATATCTGCTTAATGGCCAGCACATCAGGGTCGGCCGCTGCTTCCTCAATCAATCGAACAACGGGTTCGAAACTTTCGTAAGGATGGCACAGAAGAACATCGCGCTCGCGAATCGTATCAAACATCGAGACAGTTGGATCGATTTGTGGTGACCTCTGCGGCGGCCACGCAGATTCTCGCAGTGCAAGAAATCCGTCGATTTCTGATAAATACATGATGCCAGACAAATCGATCGGACCGGGAATCTGAAAAATGTCTTGTGGATCGAGTTCAAGGGACTCTCTCAAGAAATCGATTGTCTCTTGGGACGCAAGCGAGGAGACTTCCAGGCGTACGCAGTCCGCCGTCCTTCGTTGATGTAGCACCTGCTCCATGCCACTCATGAGGTCGCTCGCGCTATCCTCGCGAACGCTTACATCCGAGTTGCGAGTGGCGCGAAAAGTAACGCACTCCTCGATTCGCTCGCCAGGGAAAAAACGATCAGAATAGGCCGTTACTAACTCTTCCAGGAGGACGTAGTTATACCCTTTTTCCGATGCCAAAGTGATAAATCGCGGAATGGCCCGTCCTAGAGGAATGAATGCGAACCGGTTTGGTTGTTCGGCTTTGGGGGTTGCGATACGTACACAGAGATACATCCCCAAATTCACGAGCAAAGGAAAAGGCAATTCCGGATCGATCGACATAGGAGAGACAACGGGGAAGACTTCCTCGTTAAATATTCGTTCAGCCAATTCACGCTGCCGTATCGTCGCTTGCGCCAACACAACCGGCTCGATTCCTTCAGCTGCCAGGCTAGGCATGAGGTCTTCGAGAAAGCACTTGTATTGGCTCTGCATGATTTGCCGAACGCGTTCGAGGATATCTCTCAATTGCTCGGCCGGAGTCCGGCCTGTTGGATCCGGCGAGCCAACTTTTTGCTCATGCTGAATTTGCAGCCCTCCCACGCGAACCATAAAAAACTCGTCCAGGTTCGAGGCCGTGATGGCGATGAACTTGATGCGATCTAAAAGCGGTACCGATGGATTTCGGGCTTGCTCCAAGATGCGATGATTGAACTCGAGCCAGCTAAGATCGCGATTGATGAAAGCATTTTCCGGTAGAGGCATAACGATGACCGTATTGTTGGCGATGGTTTTTGGACGGAAAAAAAACTGATTGAAACGCGAAGGAACAACGCGAGGTTTCAAGGTCAGCGTTAAAGTAGGTTATGCTCGCAAGCGATCGTCCTGCGACACGCTTTGAGAGGATGTTTTAGGATAAGTGACGGTAAACAGAACGACTAGCGGTTATAGAGAGTTCCACAACGCAATTTGCACTCCAAATCGGTTTGAGGCGAATTCGCTAACGGCGAGCTGATCGGAGGAGCACGCTCATACCAAACGTCTCTTCGAAAAGATTGGACGTTTGACGAAGTGCCAATTGTTCCAGTGAAACATCTTCGACACCATGGGCCGTAATGACCAAGCGACCATTATCGTTTCGGCAACGCACGTTGACAATTCGCTGGCTCCGCGACTCGTCCAACGCAATCGCAAGCCGCAATATCGACGCAAGTTTTGAAATGGTAACGCGATCCGTTCGGTCCAAGTTTGCAAAGCCTTCGTGATCGGGTTGCGGCGAACTGCGTCGATGGTAGCGAGCGACTAAGGAGACGAGCAACACGTCTTTCCGGCTGAGACCAAACAATTCGCTATTCTGAATGATGTACATCGAATGTTTGTGATTGCTGCGGACGTTGATGAATAGGCCAACTTCGTGAAGCAAAGCCGCTAGATAGAGGATCAACTCCATGCGTTGATCCAGATGATGTTCCTCTTGCAAATCGGTAAATAGTTTTCTAGCCAAAGTGGCGACATGCCGCGCGTGTTTTTCCTGGAACGCGAATTTCCGACCAAGGTTTATCGCCGAACGAATAATCTGATTTCGGAATTCAGCGGTCCATGCCTCCCGCTTGGCCAAATCATTTAATAAGCCATCACGCAAATTGGTGTCGGCAACGTGAATCGTCTGGCATTTAAGCTCCTTTGCCAACATTACATAGCTCAGCAGAGCGGGTGCAATCGTCTCTGCATCCTGAAAGCTCACGCCGTACCTTTTCACAATGTCGTCTTGGCTCAAACGAAGCAATTGTCGCGTCAGCGACTCTAGGCTTTCCAATAACATCGTTGCCAGCGAATCGCTTTCCCAATGCTCCAGTAAATTCGCTGCAGCAAATCGCATGTCACCGCCGATCGCGACCATTTCGTGTTGAACGTTGGCGTCAACCTGTTCACCGATTTGGTCGACAATGCGTTTGATTTGACTCTCCATGATGGCGCGTTGCTTGCCACGGGGAGCGTTGAATTTTTCGAGCGTCTCAAGAATTCGAAGCGATCCAAGCCGGTAGCTATTCGAAAACAGCACGTTTCCACCGCGCACGACCAATATCTCCGTACTGCCACTACCGATTTCGGCGATGACGGTTTTGCTGGACGCTAACTTTGGATTACTCTGCAACAGCGGCTGTACGCCCATGTACGTAATTCGGTTGACTTCGGCTTCATCCAACGGTTCAACGGCTAATTCGGTTGCGATGAAAACCCGATCAATAAATGCTAAGCGATTTGTGGCTTCGCGAACGGCGCTCGTGGCCACGACACGCATTTGTTCTGGCCGAACAATGTTGTACTCCAACATCAATCGCTTGTAGCTCTTAAGAACGCGTACGCAGTCTTCAATAGATGATTTTCGAATTCGCTGCTGAGTAAAAGTGTCTTTACCCAAAGATACCGCCTGAGAAAGATTTTCGAGTGGTCGAACTACGCCCTTTGCGTCAATCTCCGCAATGGCCATGCGGATGCTCGTCGCGCCGATATCGATCACTGCATACGGAAGAGTAGGCGCTTCGGACAAAGTCGTGGGACGATTCGATGGAAGGGAAGACATGGCTACAAACTACTCTTGCATAAGCCCCTGTAGTCAAAGCGACGCGGGGACTGTGAACCTTTGATTGCTAATTCGATGACAAGCAATCTTCTCGTAGGAAATGGTTAACTCTATTTGGAAATACGGTGACTCAGACTTATCTTACCACAACTAATGGTGAACCGAAAACTGACCAATCTAAACGGTTCAACTGCAAATGACCCGGAATCCGGTGATGGGCTCATTAGCCTTAGTTATCGTTCACAAGCCCACGTCGGACTAAGCTCATCCCCGGTTTTTCCCAGTGATTGGAGCAAAAAACGAAAGACCAAGAGCGAGAGTCCCTCGCGGTCCTACTTTGCCGCTGCTTTCATATCCTGCGTTTGCAAGATTTCTCGGTGAAGCGTTTGGAGAATTGAAGTTCATCAAGACTTCTCGCCCGCCTTGAGCTATTGCCACAAGCCAGAATGACGATGCGAACCGTAATTCCGCCAAGCGAGACGTTGAAGATCGTTTGCGGTGCCGCCGTCAGAGATACGATCTGGCTGGCTTTTTACTACAGCCAAATCGTATGGTGCGGGCCGCTTTAAGAAGTCTTCTGAAAAAAATCAGTTTGCTGCTGTTTCAGCGAGTTCCGAATTGACAGTTTCGGATTCTACTGGCGTCGAGCTTGGGCGAGCATATCCAAGTTTTCGAATGACTTCGAGGATTTCGCTACATGTTGGGAACATCCGACCACTTGCTCGCTTGTAGGCATCGAGTGCTTGCATGAACTCGACTTCTTCGACGTTATAATCCCGTTCGCATGTTGTCGGGTCGATTTGGCGACGGCGATTCTTTTTCTCGCGGCGTTCTACTGGTGCAACTGGAGCGACCGCTTTGCTGGTGATTTTATCTCGGCGTTCTCCACGACGACGATCAACTGTTACGAGTTCATTACCAACTGATTTTTGTTTTGCCACAGCCTGCCCCTTTTTACACTTTTCTACTAGTGATGATTTTGGGTTTTTGCTACCCGTTAGAACTTACCCCATCCGTAAGGTTTAACAGGCTGTGGAAGGCTTTTAAAAGAAAGTTTGCTGAGTTTGGATCGAGCGAATTCCGACTTTGGCGATCGATCCGATTATGCGTGCGTGCAAGTCTACGTTAGGCCTACAACCCAACCTGGTATGCGGCCTAACAATCAGGACAACCCTAACATCTTACGCATAGCGCGAGTTGAGTCGCTCTGACAGGTTGGTCGAGCAGTTTCGCAAATTGAGCTTTAGT
>JANMNK010001048.1:0-8051 GCA_031373875.1 Pirellulaceae bacterium
GCGAAACCGCCGATTATCCCCGCCAAGCATTTGATTGGTAGTATGTCTCGACCGCGTCGGCCAAACGACTTGGGCCCTGGCGAATGACGTCGACTACGGGTAAGCCCAACTCACGCTCAAGCTTGTCCGCAGTTTGATCTGCTTGCTCTGGAGTAACATGGCTTCCGTTCATTCCTAATCCGATAAAGCGACACGACTGGTAGACGGTTGCCATTTGTTCGAACAAACGCAACTGGGTCTCGATAGTTGGCAGCGGCATGTGCGATAGTCCCCGAATTGTTTTGCGCCCGGTTTCGAAACAGAATATTAACGCATGGGGCAAGCTGCCGTGAAGCAAGGACAACGTAACACCGGAATAGGACGGATGGACCAACGAGCCTTGGCCTTCGATGCACAGGATGTCGTGATGTTGATTATCGAGCACCAGTTGTTCGGCACCGCCGCTTACAAAATCGGCAACGATGCAATCGAGCGGCAATCCCGATCCGGAAATCATGATGCCGGTTTGGCCAGTCGCGACGAAGACGGAATCTCGACCACGTCTTTCTAGTTCGCGAGAAAGTTCGAGGCTGACGACCATTTTGCCGATACTGCAATCGTGACCTACGGTGTGCACTCGAAAGCAGTTTTGGTTGATGCCGATGCGGCGGGCGACGGTTTTGAAGCTATTCTTTCGTACGTCGTAAATTTTCGTGCCCCGCTGTTGGGCTGCTGCGGCAAACTCAGGATCATCGCTCAGGAAATCGTGAAGCCCGCTTAGGATATCCATTCCTCGATCGATACTGTCGAGCAAAATCCCTCGCCATTCAACGGGAATCTTGCCACCCGGAGGTGCGATTCCCAAGACTATCATATTGGCAGTTGGCGCTTCGTCGATCGAGCTAATGAATTTTAGGTCGCCACCCGCTCCCAGGTGATCGCGAACCGGTTGGCCCGCAAGTGTTGCATCCAGTACTGCCACGCATTCTTCGGGGCAATAACGCAATAGTCCTGCTGCCGTTTTGCCTGTTCCTGGCGTCGAGAATCCTTGGGTCAACAATATCATGCGTCGATACATGGCTTAGCCCACTCCCGTGGCAAATGCGGTTGCATACGTGCGGCAATGGGAAATGCTAATGAGCACTTCGGCAATGCCAAGCTCCGCAGCAATTTCCGCAGCACGACCTGTTAGTTCAATGTAGGGTCGCCCGCCAACTTCATTTCGTATTTCGATATCGGTCCAATGGATACCGCGCGACCATCCGGTGCCCAGGACTTTTAAGACGGCTTCTTTGGCTGCCCATCGGCCTGCATAATGTTGGCTTGATGCGCGACGCGAGCTGGAATAGGCGATTTCGCGTTTAGTAAAAACGCGATCCAGGAAAAGCTGATCGTGTTTTTCGATCATGGCTGCAATTCGTACGCACTCGACGATATCAGTGCCAATTGCAATGACGTTTCGTCCTTTCGATGAATTCTCGCTCATGATTCAAGTCGCAGCTATGGAAAACATTTCTTGGACACAACAAACCGAAATAACGCTAATAATCAAGATCCTATTTCGAGCGATAGCCCACAAGCTTTTTCGGCGCGGCGAAGGACGGCGGAGGCTTTTTGCCGCGCGCGCTCGGCTCCTTGACGAAGTATTTCAAGCACGTGATCCGGGTGAGCTTCGAGTTCACTCCTTCGCTGACGCGCGGTTTCAAAGAAAGCATCTGCGGCATCGGCCAGTTTCTTCTTGATATCGCCGTAACCGAACCCGCCGTGACGGTAGAGATCAGCCATCTCCTGAACGTCCGATGCGGGTGCAAGTAATTTGAAGAGCTGATACAAGTGATCGGTATCAGGGTCTTTAGGTTGATCCAATGAGCGCGAGTCGGTAGTAATTCGCATGATCATTTTACGAAGTGACTTGGCGGGCTCAAAAATGGGCAGCGTATTATTGTAGCTCTTGCTCATCTTCTCGCCGTCGGTACCGGGTACCTTGGCGGCCCCCTGCAGGATGCGCGCCTCAGGCAAAATGAAAACTTCGCCGAAGTGGCTATTAAAACTCTTTGCCAAATCGCGGCAGACTTCGATATGTTGTACTTGATCTTCGCCGACGGGAACCCAATTTGCGTCGTATGCCAAAATGTCGGCAGCCATGAGGACTGGATAAGTAAACAATCCCGCGTCGGCCGAAAGACCCTTGGCTTTTTTGTCTTTGTAAGCGTGGCAACGCTCAAGCAAACCCATCGGGGTCCCGGTCATCAGCAACCAGCACAACTGAGAGACTTCGGGAACATGGGATTGAACGTACAGCGTCGCTTTATTTGGATCTAGGCCGAGGGCCAATAGATCCAACGCCGCGTCGATAACGTACTGTCGTAACACGGCTGGATCGCGAACGGTTGTTAGAGCATGAAGATCCGCGATAAAGTAATACGCTTCGTGATCGTTCTGGAGGTCGATGTATTGGCGAATTGCGCCAAAATAGTTTCCCCAGTGGAATCGGCCAGTCGGTTGAATCCCGGAAAGTACGCGCATGAATTTTGTCGATTGCTAAAACCAAAACCTACATCGGCTGATCATCCCAGTGACGACCAATCCTGCAGGGCGATTTAGGTTATCAACATTTTGGGGAATCGACGAGGGCTAGTGAGCTTTGCTGGGCGAAACTAGCGATAGAACCCAGAGAAATCGCGCTAGGGCGCGACATAGAAGCTCTGTCTCCGAAAGAACAGAAGCGGCGAAAAACGCCAATGGCCGGGCCTTGCCGACGAGATCCTCAGTCGCAATGCGACTGAGGAGTTGTGAATGAATCACGCGTAGATCAAAAGCCGCTTACGGCGATGATCACATGTCGCAACTGAGACCGCCTGCGGCAGGAACATACGAATGCTTGGTGTAGTCCATCACCATGCGGTGGCTACTGAATCGCCAAGCTCCGCTGCTGATGCTGTTCATCATCATCTTGATCCATTTACGAGGCAGACCGTCGCGGTCAACATTGTAGAAGGTCGGGATGACTTCGTTCTCAAGCGTTTCGTAAAGGTAAAGCGCATCGCGTTGATCGGTAATTCGATCGTCAACATGGCTTTGACCTTTGCCGATGGCGAATCCGTTTTTGCCGTCATACGCTTCAGCCCACCAACCATCGAGGATCGAGCAGTTGAGACCACCGTTCAGCACGGCTTTCTGACCGCTGGTACCAGATGCTTCCAAAGGGCGACGTGGATTATTCAACCACACATCAACGCCTTGGATAAGATGGCGGCAAACGTTGATGTCGTAATCTTCGATAAAGGCGACGCGGCCTGCAAAACGAGGGTCGTGACGCAGGTTCGAGATCTCTTGAATAAAACGCTTGCCAGGTTCGTCTTTTGGATGCGCCTTACCTGTGTAGATAATCTGCACCGGACGTTCTGGATTGTTCAGCAGTCCCGATATGCGATCTAAATCGCTAAACAGCAAATTCGCTCGCTTGTAAGTTGCAAAGCGTCGACCGAAGCCGATGGTCAGCGCGCCGGGGTTCAACAAATTGCGAGCCGCTTCGATTGTCTCGTCGCTTTCACCGCGTCGTCGGCATTGACGACTAATTCGGCGACGTACGAAAGCAAGCAGCAGATTCTTTAGTGCATTGTGCGTTTCCCAAAGCTCACCTGGGTCGACACTGTGAATGAACTGCCATACGTCGGGTTCGCCCAACCGAGCTTGCCAGTTCGCAGGGAAATGTCGATCGTACAATTGTTGCATTTGCCAAGCCAACCAGCTTTGCACATGAACGCCGTTGGTAATATGACCGATGGGCACTTCATCTTCATTCCGTTGCGGGAGCAACGTTTTCCACATTCGACGCGAAATATGGCCGTGCAATTGGCTTACTGCATTCGCCCTTTGCGATTGCTTGAGGCCGATTACCGTCATGCAGAACGGTTCACTTGAGTTGGACGTTTCAACTCGACCAAGCGACATCAAATGATCAAGCGAAATTCCCAACTGGTCTCGAAGTGGGCCAAGGTGTTCTTCGATGACTGCCGTGTCAAATCGATCGTGACCTGCTGGCACCGGTGTATGTGTTGTGAAAACTGTACAAGATCGAACTTCGCGTCGGGCATCCTCAAAGGACATCCCGTCATCGGCCATGCGTTCGCGAATAACTTCCAACGGTGCGAAAGCACTGTGGCCTTCGTTTAAGTGATAGACGCCTGGCGTGATACCGAGAGCTCGGAGAGCTTTGACGCCACCGACTCCCAGTACTAACTCTTGGCGAATACGCGTTCGTTCGTCGCCACCATAGAGACGACTAGTAAGCTCGCGATCTTCTGGCCGATTGCCATCGACGTTGCAGTCAAGCAGATAGAGTTTGACGCGACCGACGAGCAATTTTCGTACCTTGGCCATCAAACGACCACTTCGCGTGTCGATCGTAATCATGATTGGATTGCCGTTAGGATCCAAGGCGGTTTCGACTGGAAGATTTTCTACCTTGGTTTCAAAGTACTCTTCGTTTTGATAGCCTTTATCATCCAAATGCTGCTTGAAGTATCCGTGGGAATAGTACAGACCAATTCCGACGAGCGGCACGCCGAGGCTGCTTGCGCTCTTGACGTGGTCACCGGACAACACGCCCAGACCGCCTGAGTAAATGGGAATCGATTCGTGAAGGCCGAATTCAGCGGAAAAGTAAGCCACAGGCTTGGCCCCAAGCACTCCGGCATTGGTCTCTGCCCAAGTTCCTTTGCTCTCCATATACTCATGAAGGCGGCGATAGGCATAATTGACGCGACTATGCAAAACCATTTCGCTAGCCCGGATCGCCAATCGCTCGGGAGTGAATTCGCGAAGCAACGCAATGGGATTGTGATCTAACTGTCGCCATCGAATGGGGTCAATATCCCGAAAAATGCTTGATACTTCGGGGTGCCAGCTCCACCACAAATTTTTTGCCAATACAAAGCACTTGTCATACATTACGTCGGCGCCAAATTCCTTTGGGTCAGGAATCGAAGCGGTTTCTGGTACCGAGGTCATTTCAATTTGAGTCATGCTTCACCTGCTAAACAGTACCTACCCACTGTGGGGTAGCTAGTTGATCGGTTAGTAAACAAAAGCGCACAAGCAGCCGGAAGCATCGCTGATATCGACGAATGGTATCAAGTGCAAGCTTACTTCTGTGTGCAAAGTTATACAGTACTATCGAACTTGAGGAAAAGACTGCGTGGGGCGTTTTTCCGCCCTTCTGCAATTCATTTCGTAACGCGCGAGCAAACTGCCTATCTTTACTAGAACACGTGTCGCTTCGAAGTCGTGTTTTGTTTTCACTTTTGGTAATGTTTTGCAAATGGACCTATTTGAACAACCGGCTTGGCGTCTTTTTATCGATCAACTTCGCCAGGCTGCCGGAGAAGCGGATTCGTTTGGAAATTGGCCCGACAAGCAGCTTTCTGATTGCGGCAAGATCGACGTTCATAGATGGTTTGCTCCGATCGAACACGGAGGATTGGGGTGGAGCGAAGCCGAACAAGTGCGTGGTTATTTGGAACTGAGCCGCGCTTGTTTGACCACTGCCTTTATTTTGACTCAGAGATCGGGTGCCATGCGTCGAATCGTCACATCCGGAAATCGGGCCGCTCAGGAAAGGTGGCTGCCGGATCTTGTCTCCGGCAAAATTTTTGGGACCGTCGGAATTAGCCATTTAACGACTAGCCAGCAAGCTCAAGGTACGCCAAGCCTCAAAGCGATTGAAACGGGCAACGGCAATTACAAGCTTGTTGGGTTCAGTCCTTGGGTTACCGGAGCGGCACATGCCCAAGTCCTAGTGGTCGGAGCGACGCTCGACGATGGCAGTCAGATTTTGGTTTCGGTATCGACTGACACACCCGGAGTCGATCGGGGGCCGGGGAAAGAACTGGTTGCACTTTCGGGTAGTTGCACGGAACGAGTAGATTTTCACGATGCGGCTATCGAAGCCTGCGACGTCCTCGAAGGACCCGTGCCTGACGTAATGAAACTGGCCAAGACCGCGGGAACCGGCGGTTTGCAAACCTCGACGTTGGCGATTGGCTTGGCTCGCGAAGCGACGGATTACTTAGTCGCTCAGTCCAAAAAGCGACCTGCGTTGATCCCGGTTGCCGACAAGTTGCACAAGGACGCAATGGACCTCGAACAACGTATCTTGGAAATTGCCTCAGGAGCAAGCAGTTGTTCACAGCAAACTATTCGCCAACAAGCCAATAGCTTTGTACTGCAATCGACGCAGGCAGTACTGACTGCTGCAAAGGGATCGGGCTTTGTGGCAGACCATCCGGCTGGAAGGTGGGCAAGGCAGGCGATGTTCTTCTTGGTTTGGAGTTGTCCCCAGGCCGTACTCGAAGCCAATTTGTGCGAACTCGCAGGCTTGGAAAGCTTTTGATGCCTACAGCATCCGTACCGTGGCAAACGAAAATGGATGCATCAAGCCGGACAGTTACGTCACCAGAATTTGCGAAGTGGCGACTAGTTGATTCGCATTAAATTTCTCAGTCAGTCAAAACCGACAGGGTATGGTGACCAGCAAACCTCAAAGCGACTCTCAACGTATTCAAGCATCCTCTCCACTACGACGCGTGCCGAAAACTGTGTTTGTATGCAGGTGTCCCCCTTTGATGGAAGAATCAACTTTGCTTCTTACCCCAAACCAAAAATACCTCGCGATTGTTGTCGATTTTTTTATCGATTCGCAGGTCAGGCAAGAAGACATCGGGGTGATCGAAAGTCACTTTGAGTAATGAATTAGAAAGTGTTACTAAGCTAATGATTCTCAATCCGTATGAACCTGGTATCGCATCGGCCGGCGTAGTTGACCGGCCAAATTCTAGCGGACCAAAAAGAAGTAGCCATAAAATAGTTGTTTTGTCCTGCTTGATTGGTTTTCTATGCGGGATATTTTCATATCCTCTTTTTGTTCTACTTTCGCAGACATCCGTTTGATTAATAAGATCGAACAAACGAAATCCCGCTTGGCTCCACGAGTGTGGACACGAAGTTATCGCTGAGTTTGATATGTAATGAAAAATCGCATCGCTCTAAACATTCGGTGGTTCTTGGCGACCTGGGGCGTGTGCTTGTTGGCGCTGGGTGTATATTGGCTTGCCCTATCGTTATTGGTCCCCACAGGTGCGGGCAGGAGAAGCGGCTTTGTGCTCGTTGCTGGGCGAACCGTTATTGTACAGATTGCCTTTGCCATTTTCGTAACAGCGACATCGTTGATCGCTTCGATGGTCTTTTGGGAAAAACGAGTGAATGCCAAAACGTATTTCTGGCTGTCGATGGTGTTGGGTCTAGTAGGAGGTGGGTTAGTTTCTGCGTTTAGCTGGCAGATTGTACTTTACGAGGCGTTGGTATTCGGCCTAATGATGCTTGCTGCATTCGTCTCAACCAACATATTGGCTTACGGTTTTTTCCTATTGTGGAACAGCCTAAAAAAATTCGGGTAATTTGAGGTTATCCGGCGCCCTATGCAATTTGTCAGTTCCAGCGACTTCGCTGTTTGGTAACAACAAAAGCAACAAAAGGGACGCACGAGAAAAGGGCCACACGATAGTCTCGACGGCACCCTGCAATCATCGCCGATGGCGACCTTACATTCGCGTCCTTTTACCCACTGTTTTGGTAGAGTAGCAATAATGCGAGTCTCCATTGAACAAAGAGATCAATAAGCGGGAAGCTTTTGGCACGTCGATCGAAGCGCGGACGCAGACCATTTACGACGCCGTTGGCAATGTAATGGAAGTGCGTTCGCCGAGATACTCTGATTCGAGCGACACCAACGGATTCAACAAGGTCCGCGAACAATGGACTTACAACGGTCGCAATCTGGTCGCCACCCATGTCGAAGCGCCCGGAACCACCGAAGCGGGACCCGAATCCTTTACGGATGACTTGCTGGGCAAGCAGGATGTACTTGGGGAATAAGGATTCTGCTCCGCGAGCCAGATGTGCAATGGGGGGCTTTGCAAGCGAACAATATGGACAAAGCAATAATTGACCGCGGTGCTGTAATGGCTACCGGCAAGGATACGCCTTCGCAGAAGTCAATTCCCATCGTCCAC
>JANMNK010001083.1:0-11110 GCA_031373875.1 Pirellulaceae bacterium
AAATGCAACACATCCCGCTAAAATGAATTGCCATCCCACCCCAGCTTCGCTAAACCGACGCCAAAAACAAAAATTGCTAGCTTGAAAGACCTGCCGTATGAGCCTTAACTTTTATTGTAAAAGCATCTTTCGAATCTTGCATGCAACCTGACGTTGCGATCATTCCGAAAGACACTATCAACCAAATTGACCGAACCATGATTTCACTCCTTCAAGTAAGAATAAGAACTAGAAAAGTCCCATCAACATAAGAATCGGTAGGATCATGATG
Organism: Pirellulaceae bacterium; assembly: GCA_031373875.1. Lineage (GTDB taxonomy): Bacteria > Planctomycetota > Planctomycetia > Pirellulales > Pirellulaceae > JANMGV01. The sequence goes on from JANMNK010001083.1 coordinate 272, forward strand.
ATGTTTCCGATGAATCCCCTCCCTCCGTTTTTTCTTCAGTGAAGATATCCCAGCGAGAAAATTAACGCATGATTTGTGTACAGTCAACGTTGGGGACAGTCAATTAATCTTTGACGCTTCAATAGCAACGATTGCCCTGTTAGCGCTAGTACTGGGTTCATTCTTGTATTCACGAAGGGGCTGACCCTACTGCCATTTAGCTGCTTCGTCCGGTTTTTTCAAATCTTGATACAAATCGGCTATGCGTTTCCGAGAAGCAGCACGACCCCAATCCGGAACTCCGACGGCTTTCGAAATAACGTTATTAGCGGCCAGGAGAAGTGCTTCCGCCTCGTCAAACCGGCCAAGCAAGCGGAGTGCGTCTGCGTGTCGCGATGAGATTTCAGCCGTCAACCAATCTCCTTTCCACAGCCGATTTTTCAATACGCTGTGGCACTCGCGAAGCAGATTTTCCGCCATTCCCAATTCACTTTTTCCCGCGAGAGCATCGGCAAGAGGCGTTGCCAGAATCTCTACTTTGTTCGATGCGTCTTGACCGTCGATCGAGATTAGCTCAACAAGACGGCTGGCAGCGTCCGACCACTTTTCCTGTTTTGCGTAAAGTCGGGCAAGAGCGCCAACGGTTCGCGGAACATAAACTTGTTGTTCGGGAATTGCTTTGCGTTCCGAAAGGACGTCCAGATAAGTTGCCTCAGCCTCGTCCCATTTTCCTTGGCCTTCCCAAGCAGTCGCTAATAGGTTTCGAGCGGACAACTCGCCCTGAATGTCATTGCTCTGAGTACTGAGTACTGCAGCCTCTTGGAGCGGGGCGATTGCTTCTTCATATTGCCCTGCGGCCACAAGCGCACCGCCAAGATTTGCAAGATTTCTTCCGAATTCGAAATGTTCGGGGCTTCGTATTCTGCGTCGGTCAACAACGGATTGAAGGACCACTGCCGAGTCGGCGGGACTGCCATTGAGAACAAGTAACACGCCCAAATTGTTGTCAATTTCAATCGTGCGGTTGTCTTCTCGCCCGAGGGCTGAATGCAGGATTTTACTCGCCCTTTGTCCAAGTCTAACCGCGTCATCCAGTCGATCCCCATCGTGGCCATAGACTAACGCTAAATTATTTGCTGCATCCCCTGTTTCTGGGTTTACTGGCCCCAATATATTTTCGCAGTCTGCAAGGGTGTTTAAAGCAATTGCTTCTACACTTGGCGTCGGTTCTTGGGAGACTAGCGCGAAGACAAATCGGTTCCTCGCAACGAGCGCATCCAGACTTTCGGGTCCATGTAACTTACATAGAATTTCCCAAGCTCGTTTATAGTGGCTTTCAGCTTTGTCGAATACACTCAAGTACTCGTAGGCATGCCCGATAACCGAGCGTATTTCGGCTTCCACATCAGGTAGTTCATTTAAACGGGAATTTGCATCAAGTCTTTCAGTTGCCTTGTCTAGCAATTGTCTTACCGTGATGCGATCGCCAGCTCGATTATTAACAGGGTCAGCTTGTTTTAAGAGATCGTCGATTAGAAAACGGTTCAGTACATCAGACCTTGCGCGCGCAGCGACGGCAACTTTCCGCTGTTGTTCGGTAGCATGTTGCGATTGTTGGAGCAATACAGTCCCGATGGACAAACCAATCAAAGCCGTCACAAGGAGAACGACTGCACCAACAACAAGCGAGCGATGACCGCGTAGCCAGCGCCAAGAACGTGTCGAGAATCCCTCGCGGTATGCAGATACAGGCTCGCCCGCTAGCCAATGTTCAATGTCCACGGAGAGATCTGAAGCGGAAGCATACCGGTCGCTAGGAACGATAGCCATCGCACGCAAGCATATTGCGTTCAATGCTTTTGGTACGTCGCTTCGTATCTGCAAGGGGCTTGGGAAATCTCCTTGTTGAATTCTCTGCTGGAGTTCGGGCCAGTCTCCTTTTGACAAAGGCGGCATCCCACAAAGTAAAGTGTAGAATACTGCTCCAAGTCCATAAATGTCCGATCGCTGATCGACAATGTTCCAACGACCAGCGGCTTGTTCTGGACTCATGTAAGCTGGTGTTCCAACTGCCGAACCCATCTGCGTTTCACTGGCCTCAGAATCCGAGTTCTTTAGGGAAGGTACTAATGTAGTCTCGGCCGTTGGGTTGTCACGCAACATGTCCGTCCTACCGACAATTTTTGCTAAACCCCAGTCAACGACGAGCGTTTCACCAAATTTGCCGATGACTACGTTTTGGGGTTTAAGATCACGATGAATGACACCTCGACTATGCGCATAGGCAACTGTCTGGCAAACTTGCAAATAGGATTGAAGTAGGCGGCGAAAGGCAAGCGGATCCGGAGTAGCCAAGTGGTAAGCTTGAATTGAGTCCGCCAATGTTGGTCCTTCAATAAAGCGCATTGCATACGCAGGGCCATTTATTGCATCTCCACAAAGTGCGTAAACCGGAACGACTCCGGGGTGTTCGAGTCGCGCCGTTATCTCGGCTTCGACCAGAAAGCGTCGTCGGCACTCTGCGTCACTTGCCCGCGACATTTGCAAACGTTTGACCGCAACGGTACGGTTCAACTCTGGGTCGGTAGCTCGAAATACCTCCCCGAGTCCACCGCGAGCATGAAGTATGGCAGAAGCGAAAGGCCCAATTTGGCCGCCAAAAAATTGTGTCGTTCCATCACAGTCCATGGTGGGCGATTCGTTAGTCGGTGAATTGGGTAAGTCGGTTGGAATTGGCTCTGTCATAAGTTTCTCAAAAAATCAAACAAAGTACCGCTCAGACTTTTGATTTGCCTTGCGACGCGAAGCCTATCCGCCAGTTACGATGAAATCGAACAAGACACTTTTCGGCGTCAATCTGACAGCCAGATGCAACTGCGAAAAGTCCAGGGTGATGTGTGACAATTGAATGGAATCGATCTAGTCCAACAAGAACATCAATCCGAACCGATTATACTGCCATGCTCGTAAAAAAATTTATCTCGATTAATTAAGTTGCGAATTGAAGGTCGAAATCCAAACATCTTGGCTATTATGGATGTGTTCATCCGCTTCCTTGGACAAGATCAACCATTCGAGTCGACGATCATAAAATGATGGCAATGCAAGGATTAGCGGCTTTGAAACGCTTTTCCCCAAACACAATGCCTTTGGAAATCTGTTTAGCGCGTCAAGAGGTGAAACTGGTTCGAATTGCACGTAAATCTGCTTCGCTTTCCACAGTTGCCCAATCTGCCCAACTCATTCTCATTTTATGTTAAATAGGCGGTCAGTTGTGTTATCCCCGTTGTCAGACTTAAAATGGAGAATCAGAGAGCTTTTGGAGTTGTGTGCGATTTTGCGTCCACACTTTGCCAAATCTCGATCGCAAGAAAATCGCACGTTTGCATTCGGCCACGTTCGAGTAATTTGACGATACCGAGTGATGTCGGAAATTTGCTCGGCTTAGCGAATCACCTATTTTCCATCGCTCGAGCCGAACTCGGAGGATACTTGGCCCGCTCGGTTCGCCACTTCTGCCCTTCGTCGGGTTTGTCGGTGGCGGTGTAGAGTTCAATGAGTCGATCGAGGGCTTCGGGCATTAACACTTTTCCTTGCCATGGAATCACAGCTTCGCGCAGTTTCATGCCTTCGTAACCAGCGAGTAGCAACGGCTCGGCTTCAGCAAATTTCATTTCATGAAGAAGAGCATCTCCCAAACAAGTATGTGCGTACGCTCGAAGCCAAGTATCTGGCGAATTCCTGTCGCAGTACGATATCGCTTCTCGAAATTTGGCTTCTGCCGATTCGAATTCCTGGAGGCGTAAATGGAGAATTCCCCAATCGATAGGAAATCTTGCCCAGTCAGAAACATCCGGAATCGATCCAAGTCGTGAATCCGCTTGGATTGTCTCATAGACGGATTGTGCCTCTTCGAACTGTTTGTCATCGCGAAGCGCCCTCGCAAAGTTAAGCGTAATTCGCAGCGTCTGAGAATCTCTGCCGCCAAAAACACGCTGAAAAACAGGAAGGGATTTTCGGTAAAGCTCGATTGCATCCGTAAGCTTGCCCCCGCGATCCAATGTTAGCGCCAGATTGTTGCGAGTCATTGCTAACCGAACACTATCGGGAAGGGTCTTCGATTCCACAGATTCGATTTTTCGAAACAACTCCTCCGCCTCTACGATCTGCCCCTGGCCCAAAAGGGAAAGGCCTAAGTTGTTCATGGAGCCTAGCGTTTCATCGTGTGTTGGACCAAAGACGCGTTCTTTCCTCTCCAGACTTTGACGATGGTATTTTTCGGCTTCGACCAATTCGCCCGATAGACGAAGCGACTCGGCAAACTCATTCAGTGCCATTAGGAATTTGGGTTTGTCTTCACCAAAGACATTTTTGAACTCCTCCAAATGATCTCGAAGAAGTGAAGCCGCTTCACGCAGCTTTTCGGTTTGTCCTGTTCCCATCAACATCCAGGCTAGGTTCAAGATGCTTACAAGCGATTCTTCGTGCTTTGGTCCAAGGGCGCGCTGCGTCGCTTCCAAATTCTCACGGAACATCTGTTCGGCTTCGACCAGCTTGCCACGATCTTTAAGGAGGATGGCAAGATTGCTCTCCAATGCAAGGGTTTCGAGGTGGTCGTTGCCGAATGCGTCCCGACGTTGGATCAGCGCGTCGCGAGTCATTTGTTCCGCTTCCGGAAGCCGTTCCAAGTTGCGCAGTACTTGACCAAGAATTGCCATCACCTCCAGCGTATCATCTCCTTTTTCCCCCTGAATCTTATGGAATACTTCAAGGGCGCGACGATAGTGAATCTCTGCAGGTTGGTACAGTCCCAACGTATCATAGGTGCTACCCAAAACCTTGCGAATCGTGGCCTCGACTTCCGGCTCGCGCTGCAGTGTCATGTTGTCCCCAACGCGATCGCTTGCGCGGTCCAGCACCTCACGCACGGTGACTTTGTCACCGACGGGATTGTTTTCCGGGTCAGCCTGGGCCAGCAAATCTTGCGTGAGGAAGTTAATTACGATTTCGGCGCGATGCGATGCTGCCACAGCGGCCGACTCCGAATTTTTCGCACGATCACGATCTGCAATTGCAGCTTGCTCGGCCTTCACAGCACGCAACGCTTGCCAGGAGCTAACTGCTATCCCGATAATAAGGAGAAGGACGATCGCTACAGATGTCGTCAAAGCCGCGCGATGTTTACTTGCGTACTTGCTTATCCGGTATCGACGACTAGGCGGCGCTGCTTGCACCGGCTCGCCGTCCAAGTAGCGTTGCACATCGGCAGTGAAATCGCTGGCGGTTTCATACCGGCGCATGCGATCTTTTTCCAAAGCTTTCATGACGATCCAGTCCAATTCGCCACGCACCAGTTTGGTCAACCGCGCGGGTTCCGTGTGCCGGCCGGCAGCGACCGATGGCAACGTCTCGACCGAACTCAGACGCAGGCTGGGCAGAGGCGGATCTTCTTCCCGGATCATTCGCCGCATTTCGTCCCAGGCCGCCTGCTTGAAGCGTTGTTTTTCCAGGGGCGTGCTCCCGGTCAACAGTTCGTAGAGCAGCACACCCAGGGAATAAATATCTGAGCGAGTGTCGATATCGATGTTGTTCAGCTGCGATTGTTCGGGCGACATGTACAACGGAGTTCCCAGCACCATGTCGTGCGCTGTGTGCAGGGTGTTCTCGGTCAGCGACTGGTTGATCGCCTTGGCTAGGCCAAAGTCGATGACCTTGGGAACGGGCTTGTCGTCGTAGGGGGCGACCAGAATATTCGAAGGTTTCAAATCGCGGTGAATGATGCCTTTCTGGTGGGCATGCTGCACAGCTTGGCAGACCTGTGCGAACAACTGCAGTCTTTCGGGGACGCTCATCCGCGTGGCATCACAATACTCGGTGATCGGCACTCCTTTGACGTACTCCATCACAAAGTAAGGCCTGCCGGATTCGGTAATTCCGCCGTCGAGCACTTTGGCAATGTTCGGATGATCCATAACGGCTAGCGCCTGGCGTTCAGCTTCGAAGCGTGCCAAGACGCTCTTCGAATCCATGCCGGCTTTGATCAGCTTTAGCGCAACCTTGCGTTTGACCGGTTGGGACTGTTCGGCCACCCAAACGGTCCCCATACCACCTTCACCGATCGCTTCGAGCAGTTTGTATCGGCCAGCGATTATTGTTCCCGGCTGTGCCTGATTGGTTAACGCTTGCGTTGCTTCCAAATCGCGAGCGTTGTGTCGCGGCAGCAAACCGCCCGTTTCCTCATGGGCCCGGAGCAAATCTTCGACTTGCTTTCGCAAAGCGGAGTCCTGTCCGCATGCAGCAGCCAGGAATGCCGACCGTTGGTCGCCCGTCAGTTTGATCGCTGCGTTGAATAGGTCGAGTTCGCTCATCGGTTACCTCTGCTTTCAAGGAATCTGTGCCTCTAATGATACAAGGCGAGAAAACCGATTTGGAACCGGGAAGAATTTTAACTTTTTCTCCAAATGCTTGATTATTGCGTCTTTTCCCACTCTCTTTTCAACCAAGACCGGGCAAATGACCAGTCCGACTCTGCCGTATCGGCAGAAACGCCCAGCACATCGGCGATTTCCTTGAGGGTGAACTCCATAAAGATCCGCATCTTGGCCACTTCAGCCTGTCGCGAGTATTTGCCAGAAAACTGCTCGAGCAATTCGTCCACAACAACGGTCTGTTCAGCGTCCGAGTCAGCCCCGAGCAGCTCGGTCAATTGTCCGACCCTTTGCCACTGACCGCCATGACGCACCGAGAGTTTTCGCCGAGCTTGATCGACCAGAATACGACGCATCGCTTCAGCCGCTGCCGCAAAAAAGTGCCGCTGGTGAGCAAACGAGGTTGTGCTCACATTTCCCATCAGCCGCAGATAAGCTTCATGGACCAGTGCCGTTGCCTGCAAAGTCTGTCCCGGTTTCTCTTGGGCCAACTTCGCACCTGCAAGTTTTCGTAATTCATCGTAGACCAGCGGCAACAATTGCTCCGCCGCCGATGAATCACCCGCTTCGATTTGCGACAGGATGCGGGTGACGTCGGACATGTTTTGGACTCGAAAATACCGATCAAAACAAAATCGATGATACTGCTTGTTCTTTTGCGGTGCAATTATTCCAGCAACTATTCCGTCGATATCCCTTGAAATCATTTTAGTAGATGAGGTTTGTTGACCAAGCCGATGTGCCACAAACAGGCCAACCTCGTGCAGCAATTTTAGATCCGTGTGGAACTCATGCGAGCCGCTTAGGCCTTCGGACATCGTCTGTCGGATAGGCTGCTTCAGTCAGAAATACACTCGATTGTTTTGGTGGCTGACCATCACAATTCGCTTTGCACAACACCCGTCCGTTTAACGATGCAGCTAAGTTGCTCGACAACTTTCCACAGTTGCCCAATCTACCCAACTCGTTCTCGTTCTATGTTAACCCCGCTGTCAGTGTGTTAACCCCGCTGTCAGAAGCGAAACAGAGAATCAGAGAACTTTTAGAGTAGTGTGCGATTCTGCGTCCACAGTTTGCCAAATTTCGATAGCAAGAAAATCGCACGTTTGCAAATCAGAGAGTTTGGGTTTATCGCAAAGCCTTCGAAAACAAGGCGATAAAAGCGAAACGCCTGGACCGGAGAATTTCCGAGCCAGGTGTTAACCCGTGTGTACGATTTAGTTCGTAGAAAAAATATCAGCTCCCCGAACACAACACGATTCGAACCAAAATCGCATTTTTTTCGTGCGATTTGCGAAAAAGCCTGGGGTTTTGAAGAAATGCGATTTAGTTGTAGAAAATAAAGTAGACCCCGAAGGCAACGCATTTCGAAAAATGACAGCGGTGTTAACAGCCAGGCGGCTCTGAACGAGGTCCGCGAGGACGATTGCACCCCACATTCGCGATTTCTGCGATTCTCATTTAACACTCGGTGTTCTGATTTTTTTTCAAACTGCTGCTGTGCGTCATTATTAAGCTACTGTGTTTACGCCAATCGTAACAGTTCAGGTTCCCTAGCTTCGTAAAGGTTCGGGTTCAATGGCATGCGCGAAGCCAAAATGTAGTGGAAACGAAAATCGAAAAACCAACCTTTTCCTTACTCGACGCCGAGTTGTTGAGGAAGTTGGGCTAACTTTGTTACCGATATGATGGCTGGTGCCATCCGATCCATTGGGTCTTGCTTCGGTTTTTTGCGTTTCACTCTTGAAAGTCTGATACACTGCAGGGTGGATTATTGTTGAGTTGTTCGCAACCATCCTTGGCGATTTATGATCGCTGGAAATTCCAACATCCGATTTAGCTGCAGAAGGTCAAACCAATGACACCTCTAAAAAAGCAATGGCAGAGTATCAGCCAATCCATTCGACTAATACTGGACAGCGGTACTGGGAAAGGCGCGCGGTCACGCGGCAAAGGTCGACCTAGAACGAGTCGACTTAGATTTGAGCGTCTTGAAAGTCGCCGAGTGCTAAGTGGCGATTTTGCATTTGCCGAGAGATTTGGTAATATCGGGACCGATTTTGGGCAAGCGATTGTTAGCGATGATGCGGGGAATGTCTACACCACCGGATACTTTAATGGAATGGTGGATTTTGATCCGGGCGCGGGAATATTTAATCTGTCCAGCGGAGGTGCCGGCAGCGTATTTGTCTCCAAGCTGGACAGCGCGGGGAATTTCGTTTGGGCCAAGGCTTTTGGAGGATCAAGTGATGACAGAGGCAACGGCATCTCGCTCGATGGATTGGGGAATGTCTACACCACCGGATACTTCGAGGCGACGGCCGACTTCGATCCGGGTGCGGGGACATTTAACCTGAGCAGCGCGGGTGGCAAAGACGTTTTTGTCTCCAAGCTGGACACCGTGGGCAATTTCGTTTGGGCCAAGGCACTTAGTAACACAGGTACTGGTTATGGCATTGGCAACGGCATCGCGCTCGACGAGTTGGGGAACGTCCATACCACCGGATACTTCGAGGGAACGGCTGATTTTGATCCAGGCGCGGGAACATTTAACCTGATGAGCGCGGGCATTGAAGACGTATTTGTCTCCAAGCTGACACAAGATTTTGTCGCGACCGCTCCCATGACCGGGGCCGCCGATTGGGTGCTGCGCCGCAGCGGCACTTACATCCAAGTGTTCGACAAATCGACTAATTCGGTGATAAGTCAACGGCCATACGCAAAGATCTTGGGGGTCCAATTCAACGGCGCAGCCTCGGTAGCCGACAGCCTGACGATTGACTTTCAATTTGGCGGATTGTTTTCATTACCTAACGGAATCCGAGTCGAGGGAAATACAGGTACCGACTTGCTAAAGATTAGAGGAGCGGGCAATGAATTGCTGACCTTCCGCCCTTCTTCCACTGCGTCGGGAATTACTTCTTTCGATGTAAACGGAAATTTAGTCACGATGATGGGTGTGGAGTCAACCGTGGTTTCCAATGTGAGTTCGCTTGATATTGAGACTCAAAATAGCACCGATGTACTAACCATTGCGGCGGCTACGGGTTACGGAGGAGCGGTTGCGAGCATGATTAGCGGGACCAGCTCGGCAGTCGCGATTAGACCACTGACTTGGAGTAATGTTCGCAATGTGACGATTGACACAGGTGCCCATGACGGAATCGGCGCAGGCGTGGCGAATGACACCGTCACCTTCGCAACCGGTAGTTTGGACGCTGTTGGCATGCGCAACCTGACCGTAGACGTAGGGAAAGGCATTGATACCTTGATCGTAAACAACTTTGGCGATTTAGGGCTGCCCATTTCCGGTGGTGCATTTTGGTTCTTAGGTGGTGCGGGTGCCGATCGCCTATGGGTTTCGGGCAATGCAGACTTCCGGCTCAACGATTCGCAAGTGGTCAGCAGTGCCGGAGGGCGAGTCTATCATGATAATGTAGAGAGGGCCACTTTGACCGGCGGAGTCGGCAACAACCTACTGAGTGCGGTTGGGTTCAGCGGCTCGGTGATTCTCAATGGCGGCAACGGCAACGATATTCTACGCGGAGCAGCAGGCAATGATAGCTTGTTTGGTGGAAACGGAAATGATTGGCTCTACGGCAACGATGGCGACGATTCCTTGGACGGAGGTGCGAACGACGATTGGCTTTTTGGCGGCGATGGCAATGACAGCTTGCTGGGCGGCCTAGGTAACGACATTTTGTCCGGGCAAGCTGGTAATGACGCGTTGGATGGCCACGCGGGCGTGGACTTGTACCAATTCGAAGGAACGAACAACGCCGAGTCGTTGAGCCTGCAATTCCTCACAGCAACGACATCTCGGTTTGTTCGCAAGCCGCGAGGATTATCGACGACTCTGGAATTGGATTCGATTACCAACGACGCATCCGACGAAGTATCGGTGCAAGCACTTGGAGGTGACGACCTGATCACGATTGACCTAGCTATCACCATGCTTGGCGTCGTCGATGGCGGTGACGGAACCGATTCCTGCACGGCACCTGCGGGTTGGACAAAGGTCAGTTGCTAAGGGGATCTTCAAGGCGTGACCAACGTCTTCGCCAAGCCGAAATCATCATCGACGTTCAAAAAAACGTTTGCGAGATGCGGGCAATTGCACCAGCAAACACGAACAACAAAAACGAAGAATTGCAGCAGCCATGGAACTTGCAAAATCTCGCCGAACCCAACGCATTTCGAAATCGAAATCGCGTTATCGTCTGCGATCATCAAAAACCCAAAGGTTTAGGCGTATGCGATTTAATTATAGAAGATGAATTCGCCCTCGAACGCAACGCAATATGATAGAGCGAGGGTGCGATCTGCGTAATGCGCTCGTTTTTTGACTGAATTGGTATTTATTAAAAGAGGCTTCCTCCTTCAGAATGTTGGTCATCACACTAACACCTCAGGAAAGGAAGCCTCATGGATG
>JANMNK010001086.1:0-2486 GCA_031373875.1 Pirellulaceae bacterium
ATATTTAAAATTCGACCGAATCATAGGAGCATTCCTAAATCTAGATTCACAGCGCGTGACAGACAAACCCAACTCGCATCATCATATGTTAAAGTGCATGAATTGCAAGGCATAGGGGGATTTTTCTGACCGGAGGATGCCGTGTTCCGGTCAGAAAATTTCTGCTGATGATCTCAGAATTTCTTCGCGTTTCTCTTAGAAACCCGTCTTTTTTGCGACTTTTTACATGTTTAAAAGTCAGTTTTCGGCAATTTAGCAACCAAAGTCGAGGAACGACAGTCCGAAAAACCGCATCGCTCACGTCGTTTCATATCACCGGATCCAGCATAGATGGTTGTTACCAAATGCAACGGGCACGACCAGAAATTGACTGGTCATGACGTTTAATCCGATCGCGCAATCAAAACTAATCAGGGGCTTGGTTACTTCGCAGAGTTGATTGCGAACATCCGAAATGCGAGTGGTATGTTCTCAAGGTGACCATTCTCTTTCGCTAGAGCCCTCAGCTGCGACGTTTCCGCGTCGAATCAACGATGATCGAAGTACATTCCTTGACCAAATCGTATCCGGATCTGGACCGAGGAAAATTCGTAGCGTTAGCTGGAATTTCCTTTACCGCCCAACCCGGTGAAATCTATGGACTTCTCGGACCTAACGGTGCGGGGAAGACGACAGCCCTTCGAATACTCAGCACGATTCTTAAGCCGACGAGTGGGCAAGTTCGCGTTAACGGATTTGATGTCGTTACGCATGCTGCCGAAGTCAGGCAAAGCATCGGCTTTGTATCGAACAACACCGCTATATACGATCGCCTGACTGCTTGGGAGATGGTCGAGTACTTTGGTCGTTTGTACGGAATTCCCAGAGCGGATCTTCGGAATCGAATGGAGTCGTTGTTCGACAAACTGAGGATGAATGATATTCGCGACTTGCCATGCGCAAAAATGTCCACAGGTATGAAACAGAAAGTTTCGATTGCTCGCGCGATTGTTCACGACCCACCTGTCCTTGTTTTTGATGAAGCTTCGGTTGGATTAGATGTCCTTGTAGCAAGAGCACTGCTGGACATAGTCGCGAAGCTTCGCGAGGAAGGTAAGTGCATTATCTTCTCGACGCATATCATGCGTGAAGTGGAGCGACTGTGTGATCGCGTCGCGATTATGCATCGCGGTCACATTCTCGCCGAAGGCACGCTTCCTGAAATGGCGGACCAGTTTGGTCAAGCTGATTTCGAAGAGTTGTTCTTTGACCTTCTAAACAAACATAACCAGTTGCATGGGGTGACGGTTGCATGAATTGGTCCCATGTTTATTTGATCTTTCTACGCGAGTTACGCGACCAGCTTCGCGACCGTCGGACGTTGTTCACGATTGTGGTTCTCCCAATCGTGCTCTATCCGTTGATGGGAATGGTCATGTTACAAATGACCCAATTCAATCGCGAACAGCCAGTCGTCATCAAAGTGATTGGCAAAGAACGGTGGCCTTCGAGTCCGCCATTTTTCGTTGACTCAAAATTGCAGCCTGTTGGAATCAAGGCGGCGGATACAAAGTCCATCGAGCTTCGTTTCGAAAAGCTGGATGATCAAAACCTGGAACGGTATCGTGAACGGGCTCAATATGAACTGCGAACCGGGGAGTACGATTTGCTCGTCGTAATACCGGATCAATTTGATTCGGAAGTAGCTGACCTAGCGACCGTCGTTAATCCGAAAGTAGCCGAAAAATTACTAGGAGACGAAACCGGCGAAGTCGATCTTTCGACTATCAAGATGCCGGTACTGCAGATTTTTAGCAACCATGCCAATGATCGTTCCGTCCTCGCCGAGAAACGTTTTAGCCATTTCTTGGAAATTTGGCAGATGCAATGGCTGCAAGGACAGTTGACCCATCACCAACTAAACCCAAAACTGGTGGATCCTATCCAAGTTGAAAACTGCGATATTTCGCCGCCAGCGACCCGAAGTGCGATCGTTTGGTCCAAACTCTTGCCGTTCGTCATGTTAATTTGGGCGTTGACGGGAGCTTTTTATCCCGCTGTCGATTTGTGTGCTGGCGAAAAAGAACGCGGCACCCTCGAAACGCTGCTTTCCAGTCCAGCGGATCGGCGAGAAATCGTTTGGGGGAAATTGTTAACGGTCACATGTTTCAGCATTTGTACAGCCCTGTTGAACTTGGTCAGTATGCAACTGACGGCATCGATGTTGATGCGCCAATTTGCGAAAGTCGGGGCGGCTAATATTTTGGAGACGCTCGGTCCATTGCCTTTGAGTGCGATCGGGTGGCTGGTCGTTATCTTGTTTCCCATGTCTGCACTTTTCAGTGCATTGGCCTTGGCGGTAGCCGCAATGGCTCGGAGCAGCAAAGAAGGTCAATACTATTTGATGCCTTTGTTGTTAGTTGGAATGCCGCTTGTCATGCTGCCCATGCTGCCAGGAATGAAATTAGGTGTTGGAACTTGCGTCTTGCCGGTTACCGGGGCCGTAT
>JANMNK010001110.1:0-3792 GCA_031373875.1 Pirellulaceae bacterium
GTAGGAACCGACGCAAAATAATTGACGCGATTATCGGAGTTTCTGCTCGAATCGGCATTTGAATCCGATTTGGTTGTGCGGTCGACCTCCGATATTGATGTCACCGACAGCGGCAACAACTGAGCCGAACTAAAGCTCACAAAGGCTTGAGCGTGTTCTTGAGGCGGTGGATCGACAGCGCGGACAGGATTTAATCCCGAATCCAGTGGCCTCGGCGCAGTAGCGATAGACAGATCCTGATCGCGAGGAACATTCGACTGCAAAGGCGACTGGGGGGCGATCGGACCGATGATAGGTAATTCGGTCACAGCTTCTTCAAAACTTTGCGAAGGAGAAACATTTTGTGAAGGTGTCGATGGAGGAAGGGTCGCGGCTCCCATCGGCGGAATGTTATTGTTCTTGGTCTCTTCGCCCGATTCCGAAAGCGAAAGATCGACGATTGGAGGCTGAGTTGTTTCTGCAGGTGAGCTAGCTTCGTTATCTGTTTCCCCGACTGCTGCTTCGCCTACTTCCGTTGGGAAGTCGGGCTCGGCCGTATTTGTTACTTCACAAAATCCAAATGCATTGTCAGCCGTTTCTGAAAATCCCGCAGAAAGGAAATCGGAATCGCAAGACTCCACCCATTCGCGGTCCACTTCATCCCCCAACGCTGGAGTAAAATCCAAATCCGTTTGATCCCATGACCAACCTTCTTCTGAATCGACAACGGGCTTGTCATCGGAGGACCAATCATCAATGGCTTGATCCAGCGATTCTATTTCAATAGCTGAACCAACCGATTCAGAGGAAAACATTGTCGAGTTTGTCATGAGCGTGGATTCGTTGGCCGCGTCGTTGGACTCGACGAAGATGTCCGAAATGGTTGGTGTCAAGGTCGATGGCAAGGCGAGCAAGGACAATCCCAAATCGGCGGCCATGCAATCACGAGCTTCGCAGCGTTCCAAGAAAGCTCGCAAGAACACGATTGATGAATTCTTCTTTTTGCGACGACGATTCATGGCAGTGCCTCCTCGTCTCCACCGAGAACAATTTGATCGCCACTACTGTCGGCTTGTGTTTTGATAGGCAGAGGACGGGGGGGCAACGAACTGTCCGGCGATGATGCTGGCGGACTACCACCGATGTCGTTTTCTGCTTTTAAATTGGCCTCCATACGTTCTAGTGCTACGGAAACGGATTTGATGATTTGTTGGGTGGGCAGCGAGACGGTTTTGCCTTTGGTCGACTGCAGGGCTCGTTGGTATGCATCGTGGGCTTTTTCCGGTTGGTGAGATTGCTCGAAAAGGAGACCTTGATTGTGCTGTACCCCGCACAGGAAATCGATGACATTCGGATATTCCGTAAACTCATCGAGCGCCCGGGACAGTTTTTCTTCGGCAATAACAAAATGCTGTTCCGATCGCTCAAGTTGGTCTGTCTTAGCTAAGAACTGGGCGAAATTGTTGTGACAAGCGGCCAATTCCACTTGCACTCGAACGTGGCTTGGGAATCGCTCCGCTGCTTTCGAAAGGAGTGCAATGGAATCCCGATAATACTTCTCTGCATTCTGATTTTCGCCCAGTCGAGCCAACGCGCTGGCTAGGTTGCATTGGGTTACTGCCAAGTCGGTATGCACTGTCAGCATTGCGTGGCTCATCGCGAATAACTGTGATTGCAGAAGGATTGCTTTCTCCAGCAGGCTTTGAGCTTGAATTACGTCGACATCGACAAGCAGCGACGCTTTGTTATTCAAACAGATGGCTAGCTGTTGCGTGATAAATTCCGATGAATTAACCGCACTGCTTTCCAATTCGGAAATCGCTTGGTCGAGTAATTGGTGAGCTTGTTCGAGGTTTCCTTGGCGAGCAAAGAACAAACTTGCATCGGACCGAATTTTAGCTTGCTCCACAATCGCATTTGGATCTTGCTTGGAAGGGTCTTCTCGAACATCAAGCAACTCCAAAGCTCGCTGGAAATTGGCTTGAGCCGAGAGTCGCTCTCCAGAACGACCTTGTAGCGATGCCAAATCTCGCAAGCACGCCGCCACCAATATTCGTTCTCCACTAGTTGTTTTTTTGGCGGCGATCATCGAGTTGAATGATTGGATTGCATCTTGATAGGATTGAACAGCGACAGAGCTTTTCCCCATCCGCTCTTGGATGGCCCCTAATCGATAGTGAGCCAAGGCAGCATCCCATCGCAGCGACGAATCGTGCTGGGCGTAATCAATAAACTGATCGTAATAATTTGCAGTTTCGCACAACATCTCAAGGCGAAGTGCGTCTGTCCCGGGGATGCCTTCCAAACGATCTGCGAACTGCGATCCAAAGCGATCGACAACCAATTGTGCGCTCTTCGAAAATCGTTCGGCGCGATTGCGTTGCCGAATGACGAGGACCGATGCTAGGATGGCTAAGGTCGTCACGACAGTCATCGCGGCCAGCGATGCGGCAACTATTTTCTTTCTGCGAACAGCCCATTTTCCTGCTCGATCAAGCAAAGACGGACGGCGGGCTTCGATGGGTTGACCATTGAGGAATCGATGCAAATCGTCCGCCATGTCAGCCGCGGAATCGTATCGATCTTCCTTGGCCTGTGCGATGGATTTGAGAACGATCGTTTCAAGATCGACGGGAATAGCAGGGTTGATCGATCTGGGGGAACGCGGCGTCGAATTTTGAATTGCCGCCATTAATTGCCAGCGGTCCGGACCGTCAAATGCATAGGTCAACGTCAGCATTTCGTATAGCGTAATGCCAAGCGAATAAATGTCCGTGCGATGATCGACGAGTTGTGATTTACCTTGAGCTTGCTCGGGGCTCATGTACCGGGCCGTGCCAACAATATTCCCGTCGGCTGTTACGCTCAGTCCATCTTGGATTCGCGCCAATCCAAAATCCGTTACCCAAAGATTACCTTGACGATCTATCAATAGGTTCGAAGGTTTGATGTCGCGATGGACGATGCCTCGAACGTGCGCAAAGTGAAGAGCACGGGCCGTTTGGGTTGCTTTTTCAACTGCCGTCCGTATGTAGTTGCGACTCCGCATCGTCACCTGGGTTGAATCGCCACCACCCGAACGCGAGGCTTTGTAAGCTTGTTCGGTTACGGGTAGCGAGGTTTTTTCATTCACGGAATCGGCGAACGTACGACCGCTGCGCATCGATTGCAAAATTCCCTCGAGCGAATGTCCATCGATGTACTGCATGCTGTAGTAGTGAATCCCTCGCTCACACCCAACCGAGTAAACGGGAACAATGTTTGCGTGATGAAGGCTTGCCGCAGCCTGCGCCTCGGTGTGAAATCGGGTGATTTGATTCGGGTCGAGAACGGCAGCCAAGGGCAAGACTTTGAGGGCGACGTTGCGATGCAAGGACTCTTGCTTGGCAAGATAAACAACGCCCATCCCTCCCCGTCCGAGTTCTTCGATGATTTCGAATTCGCCAAGCCGCGTTCCACGCTGCATCGATGCAGAATCACGATCTTGCAGGCTTGGAAATAAAGCGTCTGCTTTGATTGTGCAAAGAGCTTCGACATCTACAATCATCCGCTCTACGTAGGGTCGCAATTCCGGATAACGCGCGACCAAGTCATCGCAGCGAATTCGCTCGCCTCGCTCAAAGCTGTTCGCGTATGTTTCGAGAAAATCAGCCAATTGCTCTTGGAGAAATTCAGGCAAGCTGTCGATGGGTTGGGATTGGGATGCCATGATATTAGCCACTCAAATCGGCTTGGGTACCTTCTCTAAGTTTTTCGATCGCCCGCAACCACATCCTGCGAACCGCGCCGCTCGTTTTTCCTAACCTGGCCGCA
>JANMNK010001111.1:0-5994 GCA_031373875.1 Pirellulaceae bacterium
CGCTGTAGCCAGTTCTGACTATATCAGTCGCGGCGAAGTAAAACGGCTCGAGTCATTTTTGGAAACCATTGTCGAAAGGAACGAGCGAGTATTGTCTGCGGGCGTCAAACGTGTTTCCGGTGAACTTGTAACGGAAATTGGCGATCATGTTCGCCAATGGCAAAAGGATTCGAGCAATCGTTCAACGGAAACGCAAGTTCATGTTCCCGTGTATTCCAGTGGCGGAAAATGGGGCAGCATCGAGTTGCGATTTGAACCTGCGAACCCTCAGAACTTGATATGGCTGTTCAGAAATCCTTGGGTGCGCATTTCGATTTGGGTGACAGGAGCCTGTTATTTGCTTTTCTACTGGTATTTGGGCAAGATGCTCAAGCATTTAGACCCCTCAAAGACGGTGCCCAAACGAGTACGAGCCGCATTGGACTCGTTGGCAGAAGGTTTGTTGGTCATTGATCGCGAGCAGCGGATCGTGCTGGCCAATCGTTCCTTTGCCGAATGGATTGGACAATCACCCGAGAAGATTATTGGATCGATGGCAAACAAGCTGAACTGGGTTCAAGACGAGCAAAAGACGCCGTTGACCCACTATCCGTGGGTCGCTGCGCTTGATGAACAGCGGCCACAAGCTGGAGTGATGATGGGAATCGTCAATCGGTCCGAGCAAGTGCAAACATTGATCGCAAACGCTTCGCCTGTGTTAGGTGTGGACGGTAATTATCGGGGCGTGCTGGTCAGTTTCGACGACGTAACCCAATTGGAAAAAACCAAACGCGATCTGCATGTGGCTAAACAATTTGCAGATGATGCCAATAAGGCAAAGAGCGATTTCTTGGCTCGCATGAGTCACGAAATACGAACTCCGATGAACGCCATTCTCGGTTATACCGAGGTTCTGCAACGAGGATATGCAGACGACGAGGCTCAGTATCAGCAACATTTGTGCACGATTCACGATAGCGGCGAGCATTTATTAGCGTTGATCAATGATATTTTGGATCTGTCGAAGATTGAGTCCAATCGATTCGAATTGGAGCTGCGCAAGTTCTCGCCTCACTTGTTGATATTGCAAGTGATCGAAACGCTCGACATCAAAGCGCGGCAAAAGAACATCGATTTGGTCTACGAGCCCGAAGGTGAATTACCGGACGAAGTCTTGATGGATACAGTTCGACTTCGGCAGGCCATCATCAACTTAGTGGGTAACGCAATCAAGTTCACGGAGAAGGGCAGTGTCAGGATCAAGGCACGTCTCCTACCGGGCGAAAAGACATTGCTTGGCATTGAAATTCAAGATTCCGGAATTGGTATTTCGCCTGATGCAATCGCGAGAATTTTCGAACCGTTTGCACAGGCGGATACTTCGATCACACGTCAATTCGGCGGAACAGGTTTGGGGCTTTCCATCTGTTTGCAGCTTGCCAAGAAAATGGGTGGCGAAGTCAAAGTGACGAGTGAGTTGGGCAAGGGCAGTCAATTCCTGTTTACATTGGATCCGGGACCGATCGGCAAGCTGAGTCAAGTCGACCAAAAATCGGTTCGCGAGTTAGCTGCGTTGCAACGTGCTGCGAAACCTGCGGAAACGCTCAAATTGCCCAAGTCAAGAATCTTGGTGGTCGACGATGGAGAAGCTAATCGCCAGTTAGCTTCGCTGTTCTTGAAACGCGCCGGTGCGGTTGTCGAGACGGCAGAGAATGGAAAGATCGCGGTCGAGATGGCGTCTGCCAAGCATTACGATGCGATCTTGATGGATATGCAAATGCCTGTGATGGATGGTGTAACGGCGACCAAGGAGATTACGCGACTCGGCATCAAGACGCCTGTGATTGCGTTGACCGCTAATGTTATGCACGACGACGAAGTCAAGTGTCGCAATGCGGGTTGCGTGGGCTTTTTGGAGAAGCCGATCAAGATGGAACGCTTAATTGAAACCCTTACTAAATTGTTCATTACCAATCCGCCGCGAAGTTTCGAAGTCGTTGGTGCTGAAACTGTGGTTCAAGTCACGAGCGATCAATCCAGCAAAGTGGCTGCAGATTCCCTTAGCGTCGCCGCTAAAACTCGAGGAGCAAAAACATTGCAACCATCGCTAGTCGAGGCTGGCGTTCAGTCCCAATACTCTCGTTTTGGGAACGATCAATCCATGAATACCAATAGTCAGAGGTCCGATGATTATGTTCGCAATAACGCGCCGTTAAGTGCGACGTCGCACTCGGAATCTAGCTCCTTGGCAGGATCGCAATCTGAAGTACAAGAAACGGAACGGCAATCGTCGTTGCCACCTGTCGAGTCGATTTTGCCAATGGATGATTTGGAGATTTATGAGATTGTCGCGGACTTTACAGAGAGGCTTCGCGGCAAAGTAATGGAAATGCGATCGCTGCTAGAACAGGATGAATTCGCCATGTTGCGTGAATTGGCGCATTGGTTGAAAGGCGCTGGCGAGACGGTGGGATTTCGAGAGATGACGGCGCCTGCGGCGAAGTTAGAAATCAATTCAAAGCAAAACAATCGAGAGGAATGCAATGTATTCCTTCGGGAAATCGAGAGCCTTACAAACCGGATACGCTTGCCAAACCCACCAGCAAGCTGATTCCTTACTTTCGGGATAATCGGCTTAGAGAGTTAAACGCGGAGTGATTTTGAAAAGTGGCGAATCTCCGCAGCATTGAAAAAGTTTGATGTGTTATCCGCAACCTATATTTGGCTAGTTTTTGTTACGAAGTCGTTAATGGCTATTCAATTGATATGACTACACAATCCCATAATGTCGACCACGTTGCATCCCCCGTTGCGGTTCCAAGGGGACTACAAGCGACGTCTGAGATCAAGTTGAATCCATTTGCTATTCCGCGTCAGACGGACGATGAAGTCAAGCGATCTCGAATCCTGATCGTGGAGGACGAACCTGCGGTCGCGCGTATTTTCCAAATGACCCTGAGGAAGTCGGGGTTTGCGAATTGCGAGATCATTACCGATTCCGGTATTGCCGAAGCAGCGATATTGGAAAAGAAGCCCGACCTTATTTTGCTCGACCTGCAAATGGTTCCTCGCAATGGTCTAGAGATTCTGGAAACCGTTCGTGGCGACGAACGAACCAAACATATGCCGATTGTCGTGTTAACGAGTGAAATGGATGAACAAACGCGCGTCATGGCGCTCAATCTCGGAGCCACCGATCTGCTGTCAAAGCCGATTGCCGGCAGTGAATTACTTGCTCGCGTACGCAATACGTTAACGGAAAAATTGACTCGAGACAGAATTGAACGGGATAGTCTAAAACACGAGTCGGATGTGCTGACCGATCCGCTCAAGAAAATTGCTTCGCGAAGGGCGCTTGATTACGAACTGAAGCGTCGAATGACGGAACTGGGTCGAGAGAACGGTGCTCTGGGGGTGCTGATAATCGACATTGATGGATTTGCAAACTTCAACGAGCATTTTGGCAACGTCAATGGCGATAGTGCATTGTGTGAAATTTCTGCACGCTTGAAAAAGAGCACCCGGGGAATGGACTTGGTCGCACGTTACGCGGGCGACAAATTCGCGATCGTGCTTCCTGGCGCTAGTCCCCAGGTTATCAAGAGTGTTGCATTACGTGCGCTTGGTTCTGTATCGGGAGTTCCTTTCCAGCTCAAAGAATCTGTCTGCGAATTGTCGATCAGTGTTGGCGTAGCTCATGCCTTACCCGGAGATGATGCAGACACGCTAATCCGCAGGGCAGAGCTGGCGTTAGGTGCCGCCAAGAAAAACGGACGAGGCTGTGGTTTCTTCAATGACGGCCAAAATTGTTTGCGATTGAAGCAAGCGATTTCGGTTGCTGTTGAAGGCGTGACAAGCTCGACGCAAAATGGCAAAATCAAAGAATCTTTGATCGCCATCATTGATGACGAACCGGCTACGGTAGCGATTGCAAAGAAATACCTCAAGGATGTTGGCTATACGCGTTTCCTGGCAATTTCCGATGCACGCACGGCTTTAGATGCAATCCGCACAGAGCAACCCGATCTGGTGTTGCTTGATATTCAAATGCCCCATGTCAATGGTTTTGATATTCTAAAAGCAATGCGCGAAGACGAGCATCACAGGACGACCCCGGTGCTGATCTTTACCGCAGCGACGGACAAAGAAAATAAAGTAAACGCATTACGATTGGGCGCAAATGACTTTCTGGAAAAGCCATTGAACTCGGGGGAATTGTTGGCTCGTGTTGCAAACACGCTTTTGGCAAAGTCATACTTGGATCACTTGGCAAATTACTCGACTCAATTGGAGCAAGAAGTTCGATTGCGAACGACCGAGTTATTAGCTTCGCGACGCGAAGCAATACAATGTCTTGCCAGGGCAGCCGAACTAAGGGATGACCAAACGGGCAAGCATGTTTTGCGTGTAGGTCGCTATGCGGCGCTGGTTGCCAGTGAGCTTGGATTTAGCACCGAGCGAGTTATTTGGATGGAGCACGCTGCACAACTGCATGACGTCGGCAAGATTGGTATTCCTGATGAAATATTGCGCAAAGCGGGCAAATTGACGCCTGAAGAGTACAAGATCATGCAGGGGCACTGTGTGGCCGGGACGAGAATTATTCGCGATGAAATTGGCGATGTCGCCTCGCATGAGTTGAGCAGTCCAAAGATGTTCGACGAATGTGGTTCACCGATCATGCGGCTCGCGGCTATCGTGGCGCTCACGCATCACGAAAAATGGGACGGGAGCGGTTATCCGCTGGGGTTGCTTGGCGAACAAATTCCAATCGAAGGTCGCATCACATCGGTCGCGGACGTTTTCGATGCATTGAGCACACAACGACCTTATAAAGATCCAATTCCTTTGGAGAAGTGTTTCCTTATCATGGAAGAAGGCCGCGGCAAGCATTTTGACCCACGTGTGCTGGATGCTTTCTTCAGGCAGAAATCGGAAATCATTCGCGTCTTTCACGAGTTCCGTGACGAAAAGCTGCAAGCACAGAAAGCGACCAGCTAAGATACGATGTTTGGGGTTTGAGGCCAACCATCTGGGATTTCTCGCGCGACGGCAAAGACGATTTTCTCGTCCGTAATGGATTTGGCGGTCCATTCAAAGCACACATAATCTCCCGCGACGTTTCGATATCGATTGCGAAATCGAATGACTGGGTTTCCGGTCATGAGTGCGCCCATGGCATCGACTGTCGGTTGTCGATCATCAGGATGAACAAATTCCATGAATGCTTTTGAGACCAGTTCGCTCGAAGGATAGCCTAAGACACGCGAAAAATTTGAATTGACGCGAAGGAAGTAGCCATCAAAACTTGCGATGCAAAATAGGTCCAGCGACAAATCGAAAAAACGAGTCAGATCAGCTTGGGCGTCTCGGAGTGCAGTTTCAAGAAAAGCAGCGATCTGTAAAGCGACGTGAACGGCGTCTCGAGGTCGGTCATGTGGATCGACAGATAAACAACTCTTTGCAAGTCGAATCAGCATCGGATCTTCCCCGCATCGATCGAGTCGTTCGAAAGCAGCGTGTAGTTCAGCATTCGCCGCGCTGACGAAAAGTTTACGAAGATCGTTTCCGATGTAGGGTGGTTGTCCTGTCAATATTTCACATAGCATGCCACCTAAGCAGAATACGTCAGTTCGTGTATCAACGATCTCGCCTCGCGCTTGCTCTGGCGACAGGTACGCGGGCGTACCACTTATTCGGTTTGCAACTTGCTTATTTTCCGAACCGGTGTGGTGCCCTGTGCTAACGTCGTGGTCTGGGACGCCGATTTTGTTTGCGGACTCGTTTTGCATGGACGGCCGCAACATTTTCGCAAGGCCCCAGTCCATCAGGTAGACTTGACCGTGGCTGCCAATCAAGACATTGCCAGGTTTTAAATCGAGATGCACAATTCCGCTTGCATGAACGAACGCCAACGTTTGGCAGACCTGTTCGAACGCTTTGATCAAACGGCCTTTCTCAATGCTCTCTGTCGCGTTTTTGATAAGGCTATCAAGCGTCTTTCCCGAGATGAGT
>JANMNK010001155.1:0-4041 GCA_031373875.1 Pirellulaceae bacterium
CCTTCGGGAGTCGGCGGAAAGAACAACACCTGCCCTCCACGTCGAACAAAATCGCTCACGACTTGGGCTGTCGAACCTGTCGGCAGTGTGCCTTGCCAAACCAACAAACCTGCTGTATCCAAATCCATCGAAGCCAATTGATCGACCGTTCCACGAGTCACATCCGCTTTCCATTGAGGATCGGGCGAGATACCTGCGGCCAGAGCCAACGGATAAGCCGACTCGGGATCTTCGCTAATCACAATTGAACGCCGCAGAGGTGGCTGATCAAAGACAAAGTAAAATTCGTTATCCAACAAATTCGTATCGGCTGGAATCGTCACTCGCCCCCACCCCTTCGGTTGTGACGGATCAAAAGCGACACGATGATCTTTGATCTCAAGTGTACTGCTCGTCATCTCGGCGGAGATCTCGGATCGCGCTCCGTTCACTTCGATTTGCAAGGGAATCGACTTCTTGGCTGAGGAACCTTCGGGTCGACTCAACATCAACGACATGACTAATTCTTGACTACCTTCGGTACGGTCGCGGTGTACATCGGTCACCCGAATGGCGATGTTTTCGGTGGCCGCTTCTGGATAGGACAGCAAATGAAATCGGACTGATTGCGGGAATTGCCGGAACGCATCACGAACCGCAGTCCATTGATTGCTGTTTGTACTCCAGTCCGATTGCCTTTGATCCGAACAAATCCAAACTTCCGTTTGTCCGGGACGATTTTTCTGCAAATACTCGAGCGCGGACTGCAACATTTCAGGCATGTTTGCAGAAGCGTGTGCGGGTTGGGTATCTGGCGCGTCGAACAAATCGGCCGCTTTATCAAATTCGCGAGGCTGACCATTTGCACTGTCGATCAAAACCCAATGATTGGAACCGAGCGTCTGCAGTGTCTGCCGCAACTGCAACTTGGCAGTCTCCAATTTCGTCGCTGCACTCGTGTCGCTGCGCTGTTGCATACTTGGCGAACGATCAAGGAGAACGATGGTCGTGTCCGGCCGACCTCCGCTGAAACCGAGCAAGCCGCTGGCTAAAGGTCGGCTGATTGCAAAAACGAGACCGGCGATTGCCAGCATGCGCATCGCCAAGATCAAGTACTGGCGAATCTTGGCGTAGCCGCGCGCCATGCGATTGGCGGCCAAGAGGAACATCATCGCGCCCCAACGTTTGGTTTGGTAGCGCCATTGATTGATCAAGTGAATGATGATCGGCAACAACAATAAGGGCAGTCCGAGCAGCAGCCACGGTTGGAGGAAATTCATCGTAGCCCCTTTCCTCGCGCGCGGTCCACGAGAAATTGGGTTAACACGGTGTCGTACGCAGCGTCGATCGTTACGCGTCGGTAGTCGACTCCGGTCTCAAGGACAACTTGTTTGAGTTCGTCCAAGTAGATTTTTAAAACTCGATGATAGCGATCGGCGATTTCGCTGGGTTCTGCAAAGATCGCGGGGCCGCCTTCCAAATCCACGAATCGTGTTGGACGCTGGAATGCGAAAGCCAACTCTTCGGGATCAAGTAAATGGAATGCCGCCACGTCATGCTTGCGAAACCGAAGATGTTCGAAACAACTTCGAAGCGATGCTGGCTCGATGAAGAGATCCGACAAGATCACAATGAGTGCTCGTTGACGAATCGTCTCGGCCAGCTCATGAAGGATGGTATCCAAACGCGTTTGTCCGGATGGTTTGGCTTGCTCTAAAGTGTCAAACAAGACCGTTAAGTGAGCGGGGCTTCGTTTCGGTGGGATGCTGGTCACAATCCCTTCGGCGACGCACGACAGGCCGACGGCATCCCCTTGCTGGATGGCCAAATAGCCCAGCGTCGCAGCAACGCGCCTTGCATATTCCAGTTTCGTGATACCGACACTGCCAAAATCCATCGAGCCGCTGGTATCAACGACAAGACATAGACGCAGGTTTGTGTCCGCTTCGAATTCCTTGACGTAAAATCGGTCCGAGCGTCCGTAGGCGCGCCAATCCAATCGCCGCAAGTCGTCGCCGGGGACATATTTTCGGTACTCGGCAAATTCGACGCTTGCACCGCGATGTGGGCTGGCATGGCGACCGGAGACTTGCCCCAGCATGGGACGTCGAGACATTAACGGCAACGCCGCTAGCCGCGCCAGGACTTGAGGGTCCAGGAAACTTCGTTGTTTACGTTCGGTTATCAATCTCTCGCCCACCGCTCATGTATGTGCCACTTAACGAATCGAAACACGCAATCAACCTTCGGATGATGTTTCTTGCACCAATCGAGACACAATGTCTTTGGCACTGACCCGTTCAGCTTGAGCAGCAAACGTTGTGATGACACGATGCGTGAGAACCGGAACCGCTACGTGCTGCACGTCTTCGATGCGTACCATGTAACTGCCGGTGATGGCCGCTCGCGCTTTGGCACCCAAGATCAAGTTTTGCACGGCACGAGGTCCAGCTCCCCAGGCTACCAGCGGTTTGAGCCAAGCAGGCGCTGTTGAACCTGCAGGACGCGTTTTGCGAACGAGTCGAGCAGAGTAAGTATAGATGTGCTCAGGGACTGGAACACGCCGCACAAGATTCTGCAATCGGATAATATCCTCCGCATGCATCAGGTGATCGAGGGACGGCATATCGTCTCCGGTGGTCGTTCGCGCGATTTGGATTTCTTCCTCTTCGTTGGGATAGTCCAATTCGATCAGCGACATGAACCGGTCGAGTTGGGCTTCGGGCAACGGATAGGTGCCTTCTTGCTCGACCGGGTTTTGCGTGGCGAGCACCATGAAGGGAGCTTCCAACACGAATGTCTTGCCAAGCACCGTGACGCGGTGCTCTTGCATCGCTTCGAGCATGGCGGCTTGCGTCTTTGGTGGGGCTCGGTTGATTTCGTCGGCAAGGACGATGTTTGCAAAGACAGGCCCATGCACAAACTGAAACTCGCGACGGCCCGAAGACGTGTCTTGGAGAATGTCAGTTCCCGTGATGTCCATCGGCATGAGGTCCGGCGTGAACTGGATGCGCGAGAATTTGAGCGACATGGTTTCGGCCAACTTGCTAACCAGCAACGTCTTGGCCAATCCCGGCACCCCCATCAGCAAAGCATGTCGGCGAGCAAAAAGGCAAATCGCCAGTTGCTCGATGACTTTGTCTTGGCCGACAATAACTTTGGCCAACTCCGCCCTAAGAGTCGCAAAAGTCTCCCGCAGTCGATCGATCGCCGCGACGTCATCATCACTTAACCGATTCGTTTCTGAACTTGCCGCAACGCTCGACATGGCTTCTCCTCAAGATGAATCTGAACAAACTGCTAGCTCCCTATTTTGAACATGACGCGGGCTAGTTTCTAGCGTGGAGATGGAAATGGTAGGCGAATTCACGGAAATCGAGGAAGCAGATTGCACCAAACGCCGCTATTCGGGGGCTTTTGCAACTTTCGTAGCAAAAACAATCTCGAGGTAAGCTCACATTCTTCGTATTGCCGCCCGGTGTGGGCTCAATAAAACTGCGTCTCCCAGCATGCCCAACAAAGTTTGCTTCGCTTTAACGCTTCGCAGAAGTTGAGACAAAGGATATTAGCTTTTTCAGTCATGCAGGAAAACATTTGGCAAAAAACTTGTCGGCAGAAAGATGCATAACCAGAAAGATCTCAGCGGTGTTCTGTACTCTTTTGCCGTCCATTCTTCTGCCAAATCCAGCAATCACAAAAACAAAGCGTGGCGGTCAGGGCACAAGAACAGCTTTGTCATTCATGCAGGGAAACATTTGGCAAAAAAATTGAGGGCAGAAAGATGCCTACCAGAAAGATCTCAGCGGTGTTCTGTATTCTTTTGCCGTCCATTCTTCTGCCAAATCCAGCAATCACAAAAACAAAGCGTGGCGGTCAAGGCACAAGAACCGTATTGTCATTCATGCAGGAAGTCATTTTGCAAAACAATTGATCGCAGAAAAATGGATGAAGGACTTTGCTCGCTCAGCTACATGGGGCAGCGGTTACTTCTCTTTTTTGAATGTCAGCTCGCCTGATCCTTCCCACGCGTATTCGATTGGATCGGTAGAGCCCAGTACAAAA
>JANMNK010001163.1:0-11470 GCA_031373875.1 Pirellulaceae bacterium
GCGAAACAATGCAGTGCCGAATTCGTTTTCCGCTGCTGAATTGAAGTCCTGAATGTCGACGACGACCGCAGGTTGTCCGTTAGAAACTAGATTCCCTGCAACTAGCCGCTGACCACCGGGTCGGTTCGGTTCGCCACCTAGAACCGCTCGCATGTCACCTACGGCAATCGTAAGACCACGAGCAGCGGTTTCTTGGAAACGTACGCCCAAGTAATTGGCGTACAGGCTCATGATTTCCCGAACGCGTTCTTTTTGAGTATCGGTAATTGCATTGAGTTGAATGCTACCGTTGGCGCGGCCTAATAGGCCCTGGAAATTGTACTCGATGATCTCGATGCCGTCCGCGTCGGCCCCGGATACGTGTTGCTGATAGCGATTGTTTCGATTACCTGGCTCTTCATTGCTGCCGGGGAAATCGATCGAATAAGGTGTGGTATTTCTTATTTGCGAATCAATGACGATCGACTTCGGTTGCCCTAGTGTCGGAGAAAATTGCGGAGCGATATTTAGAGCCGTTGCAAATTCATTACCTGGATCTACAACAGGCGCAAGAACCGTGGGCGATTGCAGACGTTCTTCGTTGGTACCAATCCTCAGCCGCATGTAATTGATCGGCAATGCATTTCCGGTCGCTGGATCTACCAATTCGTTCAGGTTGCGATTGAACGTCAGGACGGCGCGATCTAACTCGGCCGAATACTCGACTTTGGAAGGCTTGAAGATGATGTCATCGTTACCCGAAGCCGTCGACTTGGTATACCGCAACTGATAGAAATTGACATTTGTCGCCGAAGCTAGATCCAGGTCATCGTCATTAAAATAGACGTGGACCTCATTCAGTAGCTGACGTATCGTTCCATTCGCATTGCGTACGACAGGTTGTGGAACAACGGATTCGATCTTGGCACCGAGGTCCAACTCAAATTGTAAACTCTTGTCGACTCCACTGTTGAAAGCTTTCCCTTCGATATTTCGAAGAGCGGAGGCACCTTGGCCGAGAATGTCGATTCGATACACATCGTCGGGCAATGGCTCTGCAAAACGCATGATGACTTCGCGACTGGTGTCACCAATTCCAACAAATGCTGGAATAACTGACAAATCATTTGCACCTGCGAGAACAATTGGTGAATAGGTAAGCGGCAAACGCCCAACTCGTGTCTCCGGCACTCCGCTGACCAATCGAGCTTTCACCAACGCGCTCGCGGTCGCACTGCTGTTGATTGCGTTGATGACGTCGATGGCGGTACTCGGTGCGCGTTGATTACTGTTCAATTCGACGTTTACACGCGAGCCGTTGACGGTCACAACTGGTAACGCTAATCCGCCACGATCGCGCGATGTAAAGACTAACTGGACGTTTCGACCATCGGGCCCTACTGCTTCTGCAAGGAACTCAACTTGCAACTCAGTACCGGCGTTGAAATTCGTAGATGCTCGTGCTGCATTGGCACCATCCAACCGATAAATCTGACCGGTCGGAATCGAGTCCGCAATGGTCGTGAATTCAGAGCCGCGTAAACGGCTAGTCGTAACAAGTGCCGATGCAGCGGCGTTTTCATTAAGTGCTTTGATTAGATCTTGAGCGCGAGTTTTTAAAGCGCCATTTACGTTCAACTCAACATTAATGCGTTTCCCAACGACACTGATGCGAGGATCTCGGGTTCCCAAATAAGACGCTTTGGTGAATCGTACTTCGATGCCATTACCAGACAGACCAGGGTTGGCGGCAGCAAAGTCCACGACGATCTGGCCTGCCGATCCTAAATCGGTGCTGACGTAGGCCCGATCAAACACCCCATCTGAACCGGCGCGCGAAACGCGAATGCCACCCAGAGATGTAGGGTCGATCGCAGTGCTGTCGTCAAAACGAAAAACGAATTCGTTCGGCGACACGTGATAGACGGCATTATCCGTTATCACAGAACCTTCGTTCGGTTGAACGCTTATGAGCTGTGGCCCAACTGTCATTAACTGACGGGCTTCGAGCGTCTCTAAGAAAATCCGTCGGGCAAGCTCTCGCTTTCGATTGCGAGCACGCTCTTGATGGAGTTTTGCGTTCAACTTTGCTACCTTACCTGATCCAGCGATGGTCATGAACCAACCTCTACAAGGGCCGTTACCAAGGTGAACCTTCGGCAACGGCAAGTTGTTCAAAAAAACGACAAGTTATTCGATGAGACTCTCAGCCAACGCACTTCACGTGCCTTGAACCTCAAATGTTAATCTGCGCATATTGGGAAACACGGAGCGACGCGCTGATCTTTCGATTGTAATTGGGGACCTGACCAATGCAACGCATTGTTTACAGACCTTTCCTTGACCAAAGTGGTTGGGAGCAATCAACTTGCTTCGTTTTCAGCGGTACATCTGAAAAAACCCAACCCCCTAATTGGAGATTCAAAGTAGCATTCGAGTGGTTTGCTACCCAAATTAACCTAGAGATGCGCAGGGATTTGGACAAACCGCATATACCGAAAGTTCCACAAGCTTTCTGATACGGTCAAAATCGAATTGAAGAATGGCAGAAAAAGCCACTTTGCGAGATGCTTGAGTGCGACGCTGAGCCTGCATTATGTTGTGTTTTCGCATCAAGGGAGTTGCACGATCGTGAATTTTTGCGAATTCCCAAAGGTATTAAGACTTACGA
This sequence comes from Pirellulaceae bacterium, assembly GCA_031373875.1. GTDB lineage: Bacteria > Planctomycetota > Planctomycetia > Pirellulales > Pirellulaceae > JANMGV01. Next base: position 2,651 of record JANMNK010001163.1, read on the forward strand.
ACGACGTGGGATTTGGTTAAGCTATTGAGTTCTTCTGAGCGTACGAACGCACATTTTTCCCTTTGGCTCTGAGCGATTTCTGTTTAATCCCCATGTTTGATTCATTGCAAGAAGGTCTGCAATCAGCGTTTAAGAGCCTACGTGGCAAGGGAAAGCTGACCGAAGCCAATATGCGCGACGGACTCCAATTGGTGGAGTCGTCTCTGATCGAAGCCGACGTTAGCTATTCGGTCGTGCGCGAATTCATGGACAAAGTGGCCGAAAAAGCGGTAGGGAAACGTGTTCTCCTATCTCTCAAGCCCACCGACGAGTTGATCAAGATCGTTTATGAACAACTGGTCGAGATTTTGGGACCGGTCGACAACGCTATTCCGCTTCGCAAAGGCTCCCCGACGATTTTGATGCTTTGCGGATTGCAAGGATCTGGCAAAACGACGACCTGCGGAAAACTATCCCAGCTACTTAAAGAACAGAATGCGCGACCTTTCTTGGTTGCCGCCGACCTTCAGCGTCCAGCCGCTATCGAACAACTCCATGTTTTAGGTAAGCAACTTGGTGTGCCGGTCTTTAGCCTGCCAGGCTCCGCAGACCCGGTTACCGTCTGCACGAAGGGCATAGAGGCAGCCGCAGCCGCAGGTTGTAATATTGTTATTCTGGATACTGCAGGCCGATTGGCAATTGACGAAGAATTGATGTCGCAGTTGACGCAGATTGATCGGCAAGTGAAGCCTGATCAAGTCTACTTGGTCGTTGACGGCATGACGGGCCAGGATGCGGTGAACAGTGCTAGCGCGTTTAACACAGCTATCGATTTAGATGGCGTCATCATGACCAAGCTCGACGGTGACGCCCGCGGGGGAGCTCTGCTGAGCGTGAAAGCGGTAACTCAAGTCCCTATCAAGTTTATTGGGACCGGCGAACAGCTTGATGCCCTGGAACCTTTCCGTCCGGAAGGCATGGCCAGCCGAATCCTCCAAATGGGCGACATTTTAGAAGTTGCCCGCGAAGCTCACCGAATGATTGACGATCGGGAGCGAGAAAAACTCGAGCAGCGGATGGCTTCGGGCCAATTTGGCCTAGACGATTTTCGCGACTTGATGCAGAAACTAAGGAAGCCTGGATTGATGACGAAAATGCTTGGCTTGATGCCAGGCATGGGCGACATTAACAAAATGCTCGCCAACACCGACAGCGAGAAGGAGTTGAGCCGTTTGGCCGGAATGGTAGATTCCATGACCAAGGCCGAACGGAAAAACCCCAAGTTGATCGATCAAAACCGCAGAAATCGCATTGCGGCGGGCTCAGGTGTTGCGCCAAATCAAGTGAACGATTTGGTCAAGCAATTCAATACGATGGCTCCCCTGATGCAAATGATGGCGGGCGGCTCGAAAGGCGATCGTATGAAGATGCTGCAACAATTGCAAAGTACGATCTCGGCTGATCCGACGGCTAGTTTCAAAGTGAAACAAAGCACTGGCAAGCGATTGTCGGAAAAAGAGCGACAACAAATGCAAAGGGATCGTGAGAAAGCCCTTCGTAAACTGAAACGCAAAAACAAATAATTTTACCGCACTTTTTTAGTAACCTGAATCAGGAGTTTTCCCAAAGTGGCAGTTTGTATCCGAATGAAACGACTTGGACGAAAGAACCGTCCTTTCTACCGACTCTGTGCTATTGATCGAAAGACCCGTCGCGATGGTCGCGTTCTCGAGGAACTCGGACATTACGATCCGATGGTTCGTGAAGTGGACGCGCGAGCCATCCTTCACGGCGATCGCATTGAGTATTGGTTGAGCGTTGGCGCACAGCCGAGCGATCGTGCCAAGATCTTGATCAAGAAGTATGGAACGAACGGAACCAATCTGCCTCAACAATTGGAAGCGCTCCAACGCCTTGGCCGTGCTCCAAAACCTGTTGCGGCTAATTCCTAATTCCATGAGCGATGACCGGCGGTTATCCTCGGTCGACTTGAGCGGCATAATCTGCGTCTAACCTGTCACCGTGCTCCCATGCGAATCGATATCGTCACGCTCTTCCCCGAGATATTCTCGGGATACTTGACGCAGAGCTTATTGAACAAAGCAATTCAAAAGGGACTCGTTGAAATATGTATTCACGATCTGCGACAGTGGTCTGCCGATCCGAAGCATCATAAAGTTGACGATCGACCATTCGGTGGTGGGCCAGGTATGCTCATCATGGTGGAGCCGGTTATCCACTGCGTTCGGGATATACAGAAGCTCGATGAGAGACCTGGGCAAGTGATCTTGCTCACACCCCAAGGCGACAGGCTCGTTCAACCTATCGTTGAGCAACTCGGGCAAATGCCCAGATTGATCCTGCTGTGTGGACGTTACGAGGGTTTTGACCAGCGGGTGCTCGATATCCTTCAACCGATGGAACTGAGCATCGGAGATTTTGTCCTTAACGGGGGCGAAGTTGCCGCGATGGTTGTAGTTGATGCAACGATTCGAATGGTGCCCGGCGTCCTGGGCGATGAACTTAGTTCTTGGGACGACTCGTTTTCCCGGGGCAATCGTATTCTCGAATTCCCTCAGTACACGCGGCCCCGTGATTTCCAGGGAAATGTGGTTCCTGAAGTCCTCCTTAGCGGCGATCATGCCCGAATCGCCCAATGGCGAGCCGAGCAATCCCAGCTTAAGACTAAAAATCGTCGGGCCGATCTTTTGCCTCTCGAAAAGGTCGAAAAGCACAAAAGAAGCGAAAATCCGGAAAACCCTTGATAAAAACGTCGGCTCAAGACCCCGTTTGACCTTTTCAAGTAAGCTCCAGATTGTCATCATGTTGGGTTCCTCAATTCATTTGTTTCTAGACAAGCCAAAGCTTGCCGTTTCTCCTATTGAACCCATTTGTCCGCTGCCATGAGCCAAGAAATCATCCGACACGTTGAATCATCTTCTATCAAGCCACAAGTGGCCAATTTCGAAATTGGTGATTCCGTGGATGTCCACACCAAGATTTTGGAAGGCACCAAAGAACGCATCCAAATTTTTAGCGGCACTGTAATCGCACGCAGTGGAAGCGGTTCCAAAGAAATGTTCATCGTTCGCCGAATTGTTGCGGGCGAAGGTGTTGAACGAAAGTTTCCTGTCCACTCTCCAAAAATTGAGAAGATCGACATCAAACGAAAGAGCGTCGTTCGTCGCGCAAAACTGTACTTCCTCCGCGAACGTAGCGGCAAGTCGGTCCGCCTCCGCGAACGCCGAACCTAAGTTTTTCTATCTTGGTTCGATACGATACCGGATCGACTCGACATTCATGGCGACGTCCTGGATTGCAAATTTTCAAACGTTGCCACATCGATTGTTGCGCTGTCTGCATCGGAAATTAAGTGCATCAAGCGGCACGCCTGCTTCCGACGAGAATACCTCCGTAGGTGAACTCGGCGAGCAACTCGCGAGCAAGTTCCTGAAGCGACTTGGCTATCGCATTCTAAAAACGGGATTTACCGTTCGGCAAGGCGAAATCGATATCATTGCCCTGGACAAACGAGTCGTCGTTTTCGTCGAAGTTAAAACGTGGACCAGGGCAGGGCAGGGCGGACCATCCGACGCCGTCGATGAACGCAAGCAAAAGCGAATCACCTCCGCTGCACTGCAGTATTTAAAGCAAAATAGATTGCTCGAAACGGCGGCGAGATTCGATGTCGTCCAAGTCATTCTTGAAACTGAATCAGGCGAGCCTGAAATCCGCCATTTTCAAAACGCGTTTGAAGCGAGCGGTACGTATCAGATGTTTTCCTGAGAGGGAATGCGTCAAAGCCCTTTCGCTGCCCTTCGCCCGTTCGTTCTGATTAATCAGCCTTTGCCATACCCCGGACAAATTTGTGTTATCCTGGTAAATGGCGGTGTGAATCGGTCCGAAATTGACTGCGAGCCCAAACAGACTTGCCAATTGCTCTACAAAAACTTGCTTCTGGCGTTCGCCCATCGATAAAGTTCGCTGGCCTTTCCCAGCCGCCCAGTACTGATAGGTCTCCGTCGGAAGGCAGCACTTGGGCTCCTAACACGTACTCGTTGCGGCAAATACTACGAACACTCTTTTGACATTTTTGTTTAACGATGCTAGCTGAACTTCATTGCAATTTGTTTCGCTTGGTCGCGATCTTGGTCGCGATACCTTTGGCGTCGAACCCCACTGGATTGCGCTCCGAGGACTTGCCTCGCACGGGTGAAAATGTTGAGTGGCGGTGGACGACGGACCAAGCGACGGTCAATCAACAGATAGCACAGTCGATTCGTCAACAATTCGAATCTCTGTTTCGTGAAATGTCACCCGCAGCGATTCGTGGCTACCAACATTTGACCGAATCCGTTTACTTGCCATCCGATTTTGATGAGGAAGTTTTTTCAGAATTGAAGAAGCTAGAAGACAATCCTCCATTTTCCGATGTTGAGAGGCCTACCGATTCGCGGGCAGCAACGATGTTTCGATTTGGTCTAAGTGCTAGGCCAGGAAATCCGTCCAAGCCTCTGCAATACGTCGTTACCAAAGACCAGCGTTATGTCATGAATTGCTTTGCCTGTCATGGTGGGAACATGTTCGGCGCGACCTACCCCGGTGCCCCGAATAACTTGTACGGTTTGGAATCGTTGACCGAACAAGTCCGGAGAACCAAACTTCGACTGGACAAGCCTCTCATGCACATGGACGTGGGCTCGATCTTCATGCCCTTAGGATCTTCGGTGGGTACGAGTAATGCTGTGATGTTCGGTGTTGCTTTGATGAACTATCGCGATGCAGAATTGAATGTGCATCCGTTGCGTGCACCAGCCAGAATGGTCCACCATGATATGGATGCGCCGCCGTGGTGGCATTTTCACCGCAAGAAGCACATCTATATCGACGGCTTTGCCGAAAAGAGCCACCGTGGCTTGATGCAATTTATGATGGTCAAGGAAAACGGACCACAACAGTTTCGCGGCTGGGAAAATGATTTTCGCGATATCTACGCTTTCCTGTCTGAATTGAGACCACCTAAGTATCCCCTACCGATCGATGAACCAGTGGCCGAGCAAGGTCGCATTGCATTCGAAGCGCACTGCAGTTCGTGTCACGGGACTTACGGAGCCAAGTCCGAATATGAAGAACCCATCGTGCCACTTGATGAGGTTGGGTCCGATCCCGTCCGACTCAAATCACTCTCGAAGCAACATCGCGAATCCTACGGGCAGAGCTGGTTTGCTGACTTAGGCAGACAAGATACGAGAGTCGACGTCGACGGCTATGCTGCGCCACCCTTAAATGGCATATGGGCTTCACCTCCCTATCTGCACAACGGCAGCGTCCCAACGTTGTGGCATGTTCTTCACCCAGACGAGAGGCCGAAGATTTGGAGGCGAAATGCTTTAGGTCTTGATATTGATCGCATGGGCCTAGCTCACGAAACCGTCGATACGGTTCCCACGAAATTGAGTGCCTACAATCGACGTTGGTATTTTGATACGAATGTCGCGGGAAAATCTGCTAAGGGCCATTATTTCCCGAATGTCTTAAGTGAAGCGGAAAAGCGAGCGGTCCTTGAATATCTCAAGACTTTGTGAAACTCAGACTTTTCCGGGGTATCCCGTCCCTGGGTTACTGCTACACTTTATCTGCCATTCTGAGGTTGTCGTCTCGTTAATGTAATTCTTCACGACCTAGTCATTTTTTGGTTGGGCTCGTCCACAATATCAGCACGACTTTATTGTACGTGCGACATCAGGAGTTCGGTTCGATGAGTACGCAGTTTGAGTCCGCAAAGGCAGGCCAAAGTACCCCGGAAATGGAGTTCGTGGCAAAGCGAGAGAACCTCACTTTAGAAACCGTTATCGAGGAAGTGGCTTCCGGTCGAATGGTGATTCCCGCGAACAAAGTCCACATTCAAGGTCGCCTGGAACCTATGGCAATCGGTATTGCCGCGACTTGCAAGATTAACGCCAACATCGGTAACTCCGCCGTAACAAGTTACGTCGATGAAGAACTCGACAAGCTTCATACCGCCGTTCATTTTGGCGCGGACACGGTGATGGACCTTTCGACGGGTAAAGACATTGACAATATTCGCGCCAAGATCATTTCGAATTCGCCCGTCCCGATTGGTACGGTCCCGATCTATCAAATGCTTGAGGAATTGGGTGGCAATATCGAAGATATGCGAATTCAGCATTTCTTAGATATGGTCGAACATCAAGCCAAACAGGGTGTCGACTACATGACGATCCATTGCGGTGTTTTGCTCGAACACCTGCATCTGACTGTCAATCGCGTAACGGGCATCGTCAGTCGGGGCGGTTCATTAATCGCAAAATGGATGATGGCTCATAACAAGCAGAATCCGCTGTATGAACACTTCGAGGACTTGTGCGACATTCTGAGGGAATATGATGTGACATGGAGTCTTGGCGATGGTCTGCGACCTGGTTGCTTGGCTGATGCGAGCAACGCGGCGCAATTCGCGGAACTCGACGTTCTAGGTCGATGCGTCAAACGCAGTTGGGCAAAAGGGACGCAAGTCATGGTCGAAGGTCCCGGTCACATTCCGATGGACCAAATTGCAATGAATGTGCAAAAGCAAATCGAAGTTTGCCATGGCGCCCCGTTTTATGTCTTAGGACCATTGGTTACGGATATTGCTCCCGGATACGACCACATCACGAGTGCCATTGGAGCATCGTTGGCAGGTTGGGCAGGCGCTGCAATGCTCTGTTACGTAACTCCTAAGGAGCACCTGGGATTACCGAATCGCGAAGATGTCAAGCAAGGCGTCATCGCCTACAAGATTGCCGCTCATGCAGCGGACGTTGCCCGCCATCGTCCAGGATCGCGAGATCGAGACGACGCATTGTCACGTGCACGATTCGGCTTTGATTGGAACGAACAATTCCGATTGTCGTTGGATCCCGAAACTGCCAAGGCATACCATGACGAAACATTGCCACAGGATACTTTTAAAAGCGCGCATTTTTGCAGCATGTGTGGGCCGAAATATTGCTCCATGCGAATCACCGAAGACATTCGCAAAATGGCGAAAGAAAAACAACTTGTTGATCTAAAGTCTTAGTGCTATTCGAACACGTCTTATTCCCATAATGCACTTCCCGCCTTATTAGGCATAAGGCAACTCAATGCCAAATACTCACATGCCTCCCACGACTTCTCAGCAAGCGACTGGAATAGAGGATCGCAACAGCTTGTTCGCAGATCGATCTTTTTGGGGAATGACTTTTACACAATTCCTCGGTGCTTTCAACGACAACCTTTACAAACAGCTCATGCTATTGCTGGCTGTTCCAATTGCAGTCGCGGCGGCCGGGGCACCAAATGCTGGCGAGGATGTACAGGGCTGGGCAACTTTAGTATTTTCGCTGCCGTTCGTACTTCTCAGTGGACTGACAGGGTTCCTGTCCGACAAATTTAGTAAGCAAGTGATCATCGTTTACTGCAAAGTTGCTGAGATCGTTGTCATGCTGTTGGGAATGCTCGCGTTTATTTATTACGACATACTTGGAGATGTGGGGACGTGGACCGTCCTTTTCTTTATGGGTACGCACAGCGCCTTTTTTGGCCCAGGCAAGTACGGGATCTTACCAGAGCTTTTCCGTTCTAAAGATCTCGCTCGAGCCAACGGCCTCATCCTTATGACAACATTCTTGGCCATTATTTTCGGAACGGTTTTGGCTGGGGTTCTCGGGGACTTGTTGCTTACCGCGGACGCGAATGGCAACGTATCAGCAAAACCACTTTGGATCGGTTCCTTGGTATGCATCGGCATTGCACTGTTGGGGACAATGACAAGTTTACTTGTCAGGAGAACAAAACGTGCCCAGCCAAACGCTGTATTAAAAGCCGAGGATTTGGGAATTTCCGGCGACGTGCGACGCATGCTGTGGTTTGATCGACCTCTTCTCGCGGCCTTGCTCGTGTCATGCGTTTTTTGGATGGTCTCGGGTATGGCTGTCCCGACAATCAATCGGCTCGGATTGGGACAACTAGCTGTAAATAAAACCATGACGAGCGTCCTTGTGGCTGCGATTGGTACGGGCATCATGCTGGGTTCTATTTTTGCAGGTCTCTTTCTTAAGAAAGTGTCACCAAAACGGCAAGTCACATGGGGATTGTGGGGCATTGTTCTCACACTCGCATTGATGGGGTGCTGGACCCCTGGCGGCAATCAGTTGATCGGATTTTATGGCAGCGTTTTTGTATTGTTGCTATTGGGATCTGCCGCCGCCATGTATGCCATTCCCCTGCAGGTATTTATGCAACATCGTCCCCCCGCTACGCTAAAAGGCCGAATGATCGCGACAATGAACCAAGCGAATTTTGTCGGAATCCTTTTGGCCGGCCCTTTCTACCAATTCTTTGAATTTATCGCTCGAAGTATAGGCTGGCCGATAAGCTCTATATTTTGGATGATCGGTTTGTTCGTGCTCCCGCTTGCTATTTTCTATCGACTTGGAGAAAGCAAGGCCGAACCCCCCGCTATTACTGACTAGAGCGGTTGGCGCAATTGCTCGATTGACCAAAAAGTGGATTTTGTCCTACTTTTGCTTTTCGCGCCGACTTTGCATCGAAACCATTATGCGCGCCTGGGGTTTAATCACGCGAAGCGTGTTTTTAGAATTGTCTCTGGCCACTCTTGGCCAATTTTTTGGAGGGGATGTTATGCGTTTTTTTCACGGACGTTCGATCGCGGCATGCGCGTTAACGATGTCTTTTTTTTCGACCTGTCAAAGCGCCGATTGGTCCCGTTTTCGCGGCGACAACGGCAGCGGCATTACGGCCGATGCAAAAGACCTGCCATCACAGTTCGACGAA
>JANMNK010001201.1:0-2280 GCA_031373875.1 Pirellulaceae bacterium
CAATTATTCCAGGGTATCCCATCTTCCGAAATAGATTTGATTGGACGCAGAGTTTTTTCGACCGAAACGGTCAATGAAACCTTCGAGTTAAAACCAACATCCAAAGCAACTGTCGCAGCATTTCGCGACCGCCTGAAAAGTTGGGACAGCGAATATGAGTCCGCCGGTCTCCAAGAAAGTCCCGACGCAAAGCTACTGCAAGAGTTTCAAAATGATTGGCTGACTTGGGAAAATTGGTTTCTATCGAAGGAAGCGGCACTTCCAACAAGCTTGTCGCTCGAAGCCATTCAGGCCTTCCAAGATGCCCTCGACGCCGCATTGATCGAAACACTCCGCGATGGCTCCCATTGGCGCACTGTTGAACACGCAGCCTTTTCTCGTTCCCTTCAGTTGGCGAGCAAACGGAATGAACAAGGCGCGGATTCACTTGGACCTATCGTCGAGACGTTGTTACTTGATGGAGAGATAAACACGTATCGCGGCCGCTGGGTTCGCTTTCGAGGAACAATCGCACGTGGCCCCGAACGTCATGTTGCAAAAAGCCCTGAGTTTGAAACAGTAGAATATTGGATTGCGTGGCTGCGTCCTTTGGACTCAAGCAATCAACCCGTTTGCGTCTACTTTGCAAAAGAGCCCTCCACCGAGCCGTCTCTCGAATCAAATACCCAAGATAATGAAACGGTCAATTGGGTCCTGGAAGTCGATGCTCGTGTGCTGAAGCGACTCGCGTACGCCGCGCAAAATGGAATCGAAGTGGCCCCTGTTCTCATGGCCGCAACTGCAAATTGGATGCCCGATACGCAACTGCTCGCTGGCCCCAGCGCGAATGCTCGCCCAACACCAACTGCTCGATTGTGGTCACCGCCAAGTCGCGATATCACGCTCGCTCGGTCGCTCAAGTTGCTCCTCGATGCCCCCATCAAAAACTTGACGCCGATACTCATCGATCAACTTGCCTTTGAAAATCCTAAAGAGCCGGAACTAGCTGTTGTACAACTTCTTTACCAACTTCGCCGACAGCCCGAAGTTGTAAAACAACTTGCAACCGTTCCCGATCAAGTTCGAATGGGCGTGCCTCTACGAAGTGTTGAGGGTTGGGTCACGAAAGTCGAAGAGATTTCATTGAAACAAGAAATCCGAGAATGGTTCGACAGCCCATCAATTTTCCGTCTATCACTTGAATCTTTTGCAACAGATACACTGCCTGCGATGAATTGGATCGTCTATTCAGCGCGAGTCCCTAAGTTCTGGCTGGAAAAAACGGAACTCAAGCAACCCGTTGTTGCAAATGGCCTAGTACTTGACGCCAGCGGTGAATTGCCGACTCTGCTAATGGTTCCGGAATTTGAGTGGGTTTGGTCGAGCAAAATTCCCGAGGATCAGTTCCATCCACAACTTCCAAAACAGTGGTCGAGATTAGGCAATCAAGGTTGGAACCTAAGTCAACTCGATTCGATCGCGACACTCCAAACCCAGTCGCTAGCCGCCACCGAAGCCAACGCATTCTACGCCTTGCTTAACTTGACGCCCAAGTTGGAATCGCTCGGAACATCTGCTTACGTCCCGATAATCGAAACACTCAGGAAACCAAACGACTTAGCTCTTCGCGATACCAAATCGACAGTCAATATAATTCGTATCGCTCGCGTTAGTGTCGAGAATGAAGATGAGTCGCGGTGGATGCAGGGAGATGCGTACTATCAAATCGACGGGATGGCTAGTCTTGGGAAAGAGCGCATACAGATAACTGGCGCACCCGATACTCCGAAAATTGAATTCGAAGGAGAATATCCCGTAACGCTTGTGATGAAAGAGCTTCCCAAATGGTTGTTGTCCGCGACAGCGAATAGCGAAGCGCAAGATCCGTACCGATCACAAGATTCTTCGGATGTTTGGTACCCGCATGTTTTGGCGGAAGTCGATGGACTCTTCTATCGCCTCTGGGGATACACTAGCCAAGCAATCGAGAGGCAGGGAGAGTCTGCTCGACAGTTTGGTCCTTTAATTTTTGTTAGGACCCTAAGTCCGGCGGCAAGTACAACTTCTGCGGCATTACGAAATCAATTGAATTACATGACCATAGTGGTGCTGGTGGTGGTCGCGGGGATTGTATGGTTGGCGTTCATGTTGAATCGCGGCAAAAGAAAAACTGATTTCTCACTACCATCCCGCCGCGACAAAAAGACCAAAGATAGTAGTGGTGTCGAAGCGTAAATCGATATTCATCGAGGCCGGCATAGGTGTCGCATTTGTATTGTCTCGTTACGAACGCTATGGATA
>JANMNK010001268.1:0-2647 GCA_031373875.1 Pirellulaceae bacterium
GGTGGCGGGGTCGAAAACGAGCCGACGACGTGGGCAGAGGACTGGGCAGGGGACAATGCGGACGGAAACTCGGATCCAATGAATATGCCAGGTGGTCTCGGCGGGGGTAGCCTTGGCAAGAGTGAACTTGGGGGAAATGAACTTGGGGGAAGTGGACCTGGCGGAGGTGGTCTTGGCGGGGAAACTCTTGGGCGGGTAGAACCGGAAGTAGTGACCTTAGAAGAAGACCAGTCTTTTGAAAAAGCACAGCTTGGGTCGAGGGGCACTAACGACGCGGATATGGAATCACCCCGTTTTAGACTGGAACTGCAAGAAGCTGGAAAGGCTCCAGCTTCAGCAATGCGTTCGCGTAATATCCAACCTCCAGTTGCCAACGAGGTATTTGCAGCCGATGCTCCAGCGGACCTCAACGATAATCGCACGGCAGATCTTAAAAAGTCGTCGACCCCCGCGACGCTCGGCCGAAGCACCGAACAATCCGTTGCAGTGGCTAAGCCTGATAGTGGTGCAAAACTTTTTAGGTATAAGCAAGTCGACTCGCACAACAATTTTTTCTTCGACGCTCAAAGAGCCAATAACTCCGAGACAACTCTGGCCGAAGGTGCAACTAGCCTTCCATCCTTGAGTTTCGAAAATAAAATCGACGGCGAAACCGTAAAATGGTACTCATCCAACGTCGAGCTTAATTCCCAGTTGCTCGAATCATTGGGGTTCGTTCCCGCCCTTGATTTGGCAGCGGATAAGCAGTTGAACAAAAACGATGTTGCGAAAACGGAAGAATGGGGAAGAGATAATGCTCAACTAAGCGACTCTAGCGGTGTTATGCTTGGTGATCGCGAAAAGGTTACCTTAGTTATCGATGGTCGGTATTGGGACAGCGTTCGTCAATCGTTTGCACAGCGAGGAATAGCTCTTCAAGAAGTTGCTTTCGCAGATTCGCGACAACTTGCCGAGACGAATCCAATTTCGCTTCGACCACCGCGTTTAGAGAATCCGACGCAATTGGGCACAACCTTGATCATTAAAATCGAGCAGCCGACGCCATAATACGTCACAGAATGCCCTACGCAAAATACACGTTATGGCTTTTTCTTTGGCTTGGCGATTCGATAAGCGACGAGCAGGTACTCAACGGCGGAAAGCACAGTCAGCAGGACTGCCAAATAGATCAATACGAATCGTGTCCACAGCAACCATGTCGCAGGTTCGGATGATCGCAACGATAACAAAATTGCAACGATCGCCGCACATTGGGCAACCATCTTCCACTTGCCAAGCTGCTTGGCCGAGAAATCGCCGCCTTGCCCCTCAATCATCCCGCGAATACTTGTGATCAGTAATTCTCGACCGACAACAAGCGTTGCTACCCAAGCATGCAACCCACTGTTATGCTCTCCAACGAGCGCAATCATCGCGCCGCAGATGATTATCTTGTCCACAAACGGATCAAGAATACGGCCCAGTTTTGTAATCTGATTGTACTTGCGAGCCCAATAGCCATCGATCCAGTCGGTCGAAGCTGCTATGAGAAAGCAAATCATCGCAGCCATGTACCTCTGATTTTCGATCAATCCGCAAACGATGATCGCCAAGATCAATCGGAGGGTAGAAAGCGCATTCGGAACGTTCCAATTCGACGGAACAGTGGTCACAGGTGATGCAGAACTTGATGTCATGGTGTCGGGAAATAAGTCTCTTGGAAATATCGAATCGCTAAATGTTTCGCTTAGCGTGGATTGCCAACAGCAGCGGCGACGAGATCGTAATCTTGAAATGTGACAACTTCGCATGGCACGATCAAGCCAGCAGCCAACGGTACATCTTCTTCGCCTGTTACATAAACCAAAGCGTCAACGTCCGGTGCGTCAGCATAGCTGCGTCCCACCCAAACGTTGTTTTCCGCGTCGACCGATCGATCGAGAATGACGTCGATTTGGCGACCAATCTGCGATTCACACCATCGGAACGCGTTGGCTTGCTGAATTTCCATCAAGCGATCGCGGCGTGCATTCTTCACTTCCTCGGTCAAATGATCTGGCAATTTCGCTGCTGGTGTATCCGGCTCGAACGAGTACGTGAAAACACCGAGTCTCTCAAAGCGTGCCGACTCGATGAACTGGGCAAGCTCTTCGAACTGCTCGTCCGTTTCGCCCGGGAACCCCGTGATAAAGGTCGTGCGAATGGCAAGATTCGGAATGCCCTTCCGCAATTTCCGAATCAGTTCAACGGTCTGAGCTTGATTGACCCGTCGCGACATGCGTTTTAGCATCGAGTCATTGACATGCTGCAATGGAATATCCACGTAAGGCAGAATTCGTTTGGACTTGGCAATCGTCTGGATCAAGCGATCGTCGATGTACATTGGGTAAAAATACATAAGCCGAATCCACTCGATGCCATCTATTTGGTCAAGCTGTTCCAGCAGATCGGCCAAGCGTGGTTCGCCGTACATGTCGATGCCGTAATACGTCGTGTCTTGCGCGACTATGATCAGCTCGCGAACTCCCGAAGCCGCCAATTGTTTGGCTTCGGCAACTACGTCTTCGATTGCTTTACTCGCATGTTTTCCACGCATTTTGGGAATGGCACAGAAAGTACACAGGCGATCGCAGCCTTCGGAGATTTTCAAATACGCAAAGTGCTTGGG
>JANMNK010000064.1:0-4670 GCA_031373875.1 Pirellulaceae bacterium
GCGTTCCACGTGCTGCCATCGTTGAAAAATCGAGATAGCCGTCAAGCAACCGTGCCAACTGCATGCAGACGGCGAGGCCCAATCCGTGTCCGCGCAGAGGGCATATTCCATCGGATAGATCGATGAAGTGCGGCCTCAATCCATCAGAGGATAAGTTTGGCAAAGTAGACGAACTCGAATCGATTACCGATATGATCAGCCAAGGTTCCTCATCCTTAGACAATTCGGCGACGATCTGAATTTTTTGGTTAGGTTCACTTACCGAAATCGCGTTCGCGACTAGATTTTCCAGTATGCGTTGCACAATTTCAGTATCCGTCCAAATCCGACTGATCAAATCGATATGAATCGAGCAATCTAATGCAACATTGGCAGTTCGAGCCAACTGTGCCCAGCGGATTTGCTCATTTGACAACCATTGGAAAATGTTCGCCCAGCGATAGCAAGTCTCAATTTTTCCTTGTCGCACAAGACTTGCGTCAATCACCGATTGAGTCCACTGACTGAGTCGCTGGATTCTTTGTCGACATTGGGCAAGCTCTGCAATTTCCGATTGGTCGCCTTGTCGGTTCAGTTTGTCATCGATCAAACTAAGTGCGCGATTGATCGTCTCGATATCATCCTGCAGGTCGGATGTTAGTTCGGTGAGCGAACTGAGGCGGGCATTGCGAATTTCATGAGGAGCCCGAACGTTTTCTTCGGTCGTGTGCAATCGGACTTTGCGCATCTCGCGTTGGCCCTCCGCATTTTGTAACGATATAGCTCCCCCACGCGTCACAATAAACTGGCTAGCCGAAAACGAGGGCACTGAATCGTTATCTTTGAAACTGGCTGCGACGTTTTGCGAGACCCCAAGACTGATTTTCGAGATTGAATGTTGGTCTTGGGAATTAATATTTGACGACTGCATGAGTACCTTCCTTGTTGCCCTATGGCAAATCAGGCGAATTCGCGAAAACCCTTTTTCGCTATCCCATGCTGTTCGGCAAAGTCTTCGTATTCGTTGCGTCTTATTTGCTTGCTATTCCCGGAAAGGTAAAACTCATGGCAATCGACATTGAATCTACCACTTGTAACGTTTAACCCGCTGACGACACTCGTTGAAGAGGTTGCATTCTCGAATCGGAATCAAGTTTCCGTTTACCGGAATTGGACGAACCCAGCCTACCTGACGCCCATGTCTCACGGCTTTCGGGGGATCGCTAACATATTCCGAGAGTTGGCGGCGTGGTGTAGTGATCAACAAGAAAACGTGAAGCTGTCAATTATCGCCTTCATTACCAGACGTCGGCGCTCCGAATTGCAGCAGATAGCCATTGTTATCGTAGATGGCGAATTCACGCATTCCATATTCGAATGATTCGATGGGATAACAAATTTTAACGCGGTCGCACAGTAATTTCCAAAGTTGATCCACGTCATCGCAAGTCATGTATAGAGAACCCGTGAATGCGGGTCGTTCATCATTTTCATGTTCGTTTGGACCTGACAACATGATTTCCGCTCGGTCCCATTGGAGACGTGCCCAGCCCCACTCCTCATTAAACGCCAAGCAACGGAACCCAAGAACCTGTGTATAAAAGTCTATCGTTCCTCGAATGTCCCAAGTTCGTAACATCGGTTGGAGCTGTTTGATAGTCATGCTGAAATATCATTCTAAACAAGAATCGGCGGCCCTACGTTTATCGAGGAATTTGGGTTAGCCCGGGAGTGCCAGTGTCTTAGCATGCTCCATCTTCTGTCTCAGGATGCGCGGGCGTTCCAGCCAAGTGTCGCTGCTTGCATGATCCGTTCCTGGGTTGCTTCGCTACGATCGAAAGTTGCCGTCAATCGACCTTCGCTGAGGACCAAGATACGATCGCTCAACGTCAGCAGCTCCGGCAGTTCGCTTGACGTAACGATTACCCCAAGCCCTTCGCTACAAAGGGCGCGGATAATTCGGTAAAGTTCCGCTTTGGCGCCAACGTCCACGCCGCGAGTCGGATCGTCGAGCAAAAGGATCTGGGGCTTAGTCAATAACCAACGACCAACGATACACTTTTGCTGATTCCCTCCGCTGAGGCTGGTGATTGCGGAACTTAGGCCAGCGGTCTTGACTTGCAATTTTGAAACCATCGAATCGCTGGCGGTGCGTTCTTTTTGCCGACTCAATAGACCATTTTTGGTAAGCTCTTGTAGCGAGCACATCGAAATGTTTCGACCGACATCCATAGCTGTGAAAATGCCCAGCCGTTTCCGATCTTCGGTAACAAGTGCCAAGCCGGCTCGACAAGCCTCGGAGGGATGTTTTGGTTCGTAATTTTTTCCGCCGAGCTTCATCATACCGCTTGGAGGCAATTGCGAAGCACCGAATAAGCACTCAAGCAACTCTGTACGTCCCGCTCCCATCAAGCCCGCGATTCCAAGCACTTCGCCGCGCCGCAACTGAAAGGAGATGTCCTTTAATCGGTA
Organism: Pirellulaceae bacterium; assembly: GCA_031373875.1. GTDB lineage: Bacteria > Planctomycetota > Planctomycetia > Pirellulales > Pirellulaceae > JANMGV01. The sequence continues at coordinate 2,452 of JANMNK010000064.1, forward strand.
GCCACGGGCATGCCCGGGCCAAGCGAGCGATATGTTGGAAACTTCGAGTAGTACATCGCCGGCCGAAGCCTTTGAATCAAGCTCGATGGAATGCAATTCGCGACCAACCATTAACTGCGTGATTTCAGCGGCATTCGTATCCTTGGTGTCAAGCGTCCTGATAAAAGTACCATCACGCAAAACGGTAATTCGATCGGACAGATGAAACACTTCGTCCATCTTATGCGAAATATACAGGATCGTTGTACCGCGTTTTCGCAGCCCATCAATAACGCGATACAACCGTTCAACTTCGCTTTCGGTAAGCGCGCTGGTTGGCTCGTCCATGATCAGGATTCGGCTGTTCAAGCTGAGGGCTTTGGCGATTTCGACCAGTTGTTGATCGCCAACACGAAGACTGCCTGCTGGCATACGCGGGTCGACATTGCACTCAAGGTCATGCAATAGTTTGCGAGCCGCGTTTTCCATGGCTCGGTCGTCACGAAAGCCTAGAGGCGAACGCAATTCGCGACCCAAAAAAACATTGGCGGCTATCGACAGTTGCTCAACCATATTGAGCTCTTGATGGATGATACTGACACCCGCAGTTTCCGCGTCACGCGTGCCGGAAAATTGGGCTTCGACGCCATCGACTATCAATTGGCCCTGGTAGTCTGTAATGACGCCGGACAGGATCTTCATTAACGTGCTTTTGCCTGCGCCATTCTCACCGCAAATTGCATGCAACTCGCCGCGGCGCACGTCGAAAGAAACGTCCGACAGGGCGCGTACACCGGGAAAAGTTTTCGTAATGCTTCGCAGGGAAATCGTGTTGTCGCTCGATGTCATTTAAAAAATCCACCGGCTTTTGGAGGTTTGCACGGGCCAATGGGCCCATGCTACGGGGTGAATGTTGTGACGCTCAACACCAGCGAATGTATCACCCGCGAATGTATCACCCGCGAATGTAGTTTGGGCCCATTGGCCCGAACGGCATGAGCGGAATACGTTGGCGATGGCAAAAGCATTTATCACGATTGAAAGTCGAGTGTAAGGTGAGATTGATGGTTCAATTCTGATTCGCGCTAGCAAGTTCGCACGGGCCAATGGGCCCATGCTACGGGGGGGGCAATCTATATTCTCACCCGGAAGATTTTCGCTTTTCAGTCCAGCCGTAACCAAGCAGCAGAACCAAGACGACGGCTGCGGTGATAATTGATTGCGTGACACCTCTAGTGCTGATCGCCACCAGCCCAGCAGTCATTGCCAACACAATCATTGCCCAGACCCCCATCGCCCCTGGAAACAAACGCCGACCCGAACCTCGCAGTTGATGCAGTTGGCTAAAGGTTACAGCCAGCACGACAACGACGCCGACGATTAAGCCTTCCCAAATATCAGCACCAGTTTTAATTATCTTTGCAACTGCATCGATCACCACGCGTAGGAATAGTGCACCCAAGATTGTGCCGCTGACCGTTCCAATACCGCCTTGCAAACTGCAACCGCCAACCACGGCGGCTGCGATTGCGTTGAGTTCATGGCCGCGGCCTTGATTGACTGGAGCCGACACGCCTTCGTTTGCAATGTAGAAAACACCCGCGAGAGACGCGGTCATCGCTCCGAACACGTAAGCAAACCATTTCATTTTGTCAGTTCGGATGCCACTAAGCCGAGCTGCTTGTTCGTTCCCACCCATGGCATAGATGTGACGACCGAGCACCGTCCATCTAAGAATCAGCCAAGTTATTGCGGCCAACGTCAAGAACACCGCGACCCATACCCAAATGTTATCGGGATTTCGCAACCAACCATAGAAAGCTTGATCGATGGGCACTTGCGCTTTTTTGCCGCCTTCGTATGTCTTGGTGACGTATTCGCAAAGGATGCGAGCCAGCGATCGCAAACCCACCAGTGTTGACAAGGTCGCTACGAAAGGCGGCAATCGGATACTTGTCACAAGCCAAGCGTGAAGCGTGCCGACAAGGAAACCTGAAAAGAGTCCTGCTCCGATGCCTAGCGTGACGGCCAGCCATTCCGGTACGCTCGCGGCAAACGGTCCCTTCTGAAGAAATATCATGGTGCAGGCGATAACTGTCCCGCTAAAAGCGATCATTGACCCGGCCGATAAATCGATACCGCCCGAGATGATGACCATCATCGCGCCCAAAGCGAATATACCCAGCAGCGAAGTCTGCCTAGCAATCTCAACAGCGTTCGTGCCCGATTCGTACCAATAC
>JANMNK010000066.1:0-1927 GCA_031373875.1 Pirellulaceae bacterium
TGCACGATGGTGATCAATGGCCGAGTTCGTCAAAGCTGTTCGGCCTTGGTCGACCGATTGCTCGAAGACAATCCAGCCGAAATCGAATTGCGTCCCATGACAAAATTCCCTGTCATTCGCGATTTGGCAGTAGATCGCGGCCGGCTGTTCCGATCCCTCGAGCGAGTAAAAGCTTGGGTACCCGTGGATGGCTATGCCGACATGGGGCACGGACCGAACATCCTACGAGCGGAGCAAGAAAAGAATTATCCGCTCAGCCAGTGCATGAGCTGCGGTTGCTGTTTGGACGCTTGCCCGCAGTTCACCAAAATCGAAGTCATCCGCAACGCCAACGAAACTGACGAAGAATACGAAAAGCGAAAACTGCAACAGTACGATCAAGGATTTGTCGGGGCGCATGCCCTCTCTCAAGCCATGTTGTTCAACTCTCATCCCACCGGCAAGAGCATGGCCAGCGAGCGACTCGAGGCATTAATGAAACCAGGTGGTGTTCAAGCATGCGGTAATGCACAAAACTGCGTCGCAGTTTGTCCTAAGGAGATTCCATTAACGACGTCGATCGCTCGCGCTGGGCGCGCGGTTACCGTTTACTCAATCAAAAAGTTCTTTGAAAGTTGATGAAAGATCGCATCATTCTTACGGTCAAGCTGATTGTCTTGGCTGCGATCATTTATTGGCTTGCAACCTCTTTCGATCAGTCGCAATGGGAAACGCTCAAGAACCAACCCAAGCACTGGGGACTTCTCGCAGCCGCGCTCTTGTTGGTCTTGGCCGAAACTGTTATCAGTTTCCTGAGATGGATGGTGCTGGTCCGCACTCTTGGCATTCCCTTGTCATACAAAGAAGCGATTCGGCTCGGATTTCTGGGCTACCTGTTTAACCTGGTATCCGCGGGTTCGGTCGGCGGAGATCTTTTTAAAGCTGTCGCGGTTTCCAAAAACCGTGAGTCCAAACGACCCGAACTATTGGCGTCGGTTTTGATGGACCGCGTCGTGGGGCTTGTCGGATTGCTGATCGTCGCTTGCATTAGCCTTGAATTCTTCGCTGTCGACGCACTTCCAACGGCGTTACAAATCATTCGACGTGGCGCATTGCTATTCGCAGCTATCAGCTTGAGTGGATTGGTCGCGATTGTTATCTTCGGCAGGCACCTGCCTCTCCGCTGGCTGAAGAAAATCCCTTGGGTAGGAAACTCATTGCGACGGATGGCGACGGCAGGTTTGATATTTGACGGACGCCCCGGTCTGTTGGCATTTATTTTGGGAATCAGCATCGTCGTCCACTTTGGATTGACAGGTGCAATGTGTTTGATTTCCAACGCGCTCTATACCACTCCGCCGACAATGGCGCAGCACTTTATCGTGATCCCGCCAGCCGTTGTTGCAGGCGCGTTGCCTCTCACTCCCGGTGGACTGGGAGTGCAAGAAGGGGCTATCCATCAGCTTTTTCGCGAAATGCCAGGTGTGGACAATCAATTTTCGGGTATGGTCATTGCAGCCATGTACCGTCTGATGACATTTTGTGTCGCGGGTGTCGGAGCAATCTATTACTTTGCCGGCATCGGGCAACCGGCATCTCAAAAGAAGCAGACCCCAAGTCCTGCTGACCAAAATGTAGCAACCTGAAGTTGCTATGTCGACCGAACGGCGGATAGTTAGAAAGCGGTTGCGTTGGTTTCGAATTCCATGACGCGCTCAATTCTGCCTGCATGAGGCTGGGCTGACGCGGCCGTTTGCATGTGTCTTGCTGAAGAGAAATTGTAGAAGTGAAGTATGAACAAGAAAATATTCTCGCTGTTTCCGCTTATGATCGCCTGTTGGTTTATGCTTGCCGGCATCATGTTTCTGGTCTGGCTAGGTCGTGACCAGTCGCGAATCATCGATGTGCCCATGGGACCGATGGATTTGCAACCATTGATCGCGGCCAC
>JANMNK010000156.1:0-4047 GCA_031373875.1 Pirellulaceae bacterium
GCAAACTGGCCGTGGTACGGAGTGGATTTCAACGAACAGAATCTTCCTCAAGAAGTAGATCGAGACCGCCAAGCGATTTGCTTTACGAAGGGTTGTTACCTCGGGCAAGAAACGATCGCACGTTTGGACGCGTTAGGCCAAATACAAAAAAAGCTTTGCCGAATTCAGATCGAAGGCGTGACCCCAATCGACTCCACAAAAGTGAACAATGGTCAAGGCAAAGAAGTCGGTTGGATTACTTCGTCGGCAGTCGATCCAGCGAATGCGAACACGCTGGCGTTTACGTTCTTGCGACGTGGTTATTTCGAAATAGGAACGGTGCTTCAAGTTTCCGGTCGACGTTGCGAAGTCATCTAGTGCATAGCATCGACGAGCAACTTCCTAGCGGTGCTCGTATGGTGGTTCTTCGCCGCGCATCTCGGCCATGGCATTGCCTGCTGCACGCTGTTCCGCATCTTTCTTATTCCTACCCCAAGCAGCCGTGTAACGTCGGTCAGCGATCTGAACTGCAATCTGAAAAAACTTGCTGTGGTCGGGGCCTTGTTCATCGATCAATACGTACTGTGGCGAGCCGCCGTGGTCACGTTGTGCAATTTGTTGCAGAGTCGATTTGTAGTTCCCGCCCGGGTGGCCATCCACTGCAACTTGGATTTCTGGGTCTAGCCATCGTAGCAACCAATTTCGCGTGAACTCCATTCCCGCATCCAAATAGACGGCCGCAACAATGGCTTCGAATACATCGCTGAGAAGCGACCGAGGAATTCCCGAATTGGACAACATCCCTTTGCCGACAATCAAGCACTCTTCGAGTTCCAACTGCCTTGCAATTTTCGCGCAGACGCGTCGACTCACAACTACCGATTTTACTTTGGTGAGATCGCCTTCGAGGTACTCGGGGTAATACTCAAACAGTCGTTGGCAAACGACAAGTCCTAGGATGGAGTCTCCGAGAAACTCTAGCCGCTCATTCGAGTGCAAGCGGGTCGGTGCGCCGGAAGCGTGGGTGATCGCATTGAAAAGGATTTGCGGATCTTTAAAGACGTAACCAATGCGTTCCTGGCATAAACGCACTTTGTCGGCGACGGGCGTCTCATTCGTACCAACGTTTGAATCATCCATTCACGGCCGACCATGGAATTGACAGGGCCACGAATCCCTTCCGGAAACGTGTTTTGGGAGTATCAAATCGTCGATCAGCGGGAAACTATCGCGACCGAACTTATCGCTACAAGCATCGTTTACGAGATTAACCACCCACCTGCTGACTGTCAATTAGCCGACAGCGAAGCAGCAATGCGCCAATTATTCCGCTTATTCCGTAGAAGCCGATGCTGCCCAACGAAAGCTATGACGATTGGTACGCACACATATATAACGCGTCGTAACATTGGGTAGGACTTGCTTTAGACAGACTGAACTTGGGTTTCATTCGGCGCTGATACCTTCCCCCTGTTATGACACAACTACTCATCATCTTGATAGCTGCATTGTGCCTGATGGCATTGGCTTATCAAGCTATGCTGGCAACTGCGTCTATCCAGCAACGCCAGAACTTGGCACGCATGCGCGACCAGAGATTCACGCACGAGCGGATCGAGCAAGTGCAGCAGCAGCTAAAAAACCTGACCCAGAATCACTTTGCCCAGGCCCGCCCCATCGCAGTTTGGCGTGATGTGGTGGTCGCTCAAGTTGTCGAGGAAAGTCCGACCTGCAAATCGTTTTATTTAGTTGATCCTTGCAACGAACGCCTTCCGCAGTTTATTCCAGGGCAACACATCGTGGTCGAAGTTCATTTCAGTGGAAACCCAAAACCAGTTCGACGTTGCTATTCGCTTTCGTCCATCTCAAGTAAAGGGTATTGGCGAATCACCGTGCGCAATAGTGAACCAGGTGAAAAAAATAGCATTGCCGACTACCTACATACCTTCGCGACTGTCGGAAAAAAGCTTCGTGTACGCGGGCCTCAGGGCGACTTTACAGCGCAGCAAGTCAAGGACAAACCGATGGTGTTGTTGGCTGCCGGCATTGGAATCACACCGCTCCTGAGCATTTTGGAAGAGTGGGTGAGCGGCGATCGGAGTCAGCCTGTTTGGCTGTTTTATCAAGTGCGCGATAACGCGGATGTCCCGTTCCTTGGCCGTCTATTGGAAATCTCGGAGAAGTATAGCCAGTTTCAATTTCACTTGCATGTGACACGCCCTTCGTTGAGAAAGTGTGACTTGCCGTACTTCGAAAGGCCAGTTTGCGGCGAACATATTGTGGAACAGGTGCCATGCGAAAAGGCTTTCTATTTCTTGTGTGGCCCCGAAGGCTGGATGTCTTTGATCGCTGGTTCACTTGTTGGGCAGGGCGTTTCAGATAACCAAATTTTGTACGAGTCCTTCGGCGGGGTTCAAGCCCATTTGCCACGCGTTGGGAACGATCACTTAGTATGCAAAAAACTTGGCAATGTAACATTCCTTAAGACGGCTCAAACTGTTGCGTTCGATTCGCTAACCACGAACTTGCTCGAGTTTGCGGAATCCCAAGGAGTAGCAATCGATTCGGGTTGTCGTTCCGGCAATTGCGGCACGTGCATTACGCGACTCTTAAAGGGCAACGTAAAGTACCGTCACCGGCCGCAATGCGAGCACGCCGAAGATGAGATTGTTGCATGCGTTGCCGAGCCCGATGGCGACATTGTTTTAGACGTTTAAAGAACCTAGCAGATGCGGTACTTCGCTCTACGAAACTGAACCCGAAAATAAAAAATCGTCAACTAACAATAATTCCGAAATTTACCCACTAATCGCTTCAACATGATCTCCAGAAAATTGCCAAGGTCGAAAACAATGTTCCCGCTTTCATCGACTAAAAACTTTTTATTCGCAGCTTCGTGCTTCACACTCCTTTTTTTGGCTCAATTGAATGGTCAAGCGAATGACCATCAGGATCCTCGGAATCAAGCGTGGGAACTCAATATCAATCCACACCACGTTATGGGAAGCGAGTCATGCGAGAAATGTCATTCGCAGGAAATTCGTGTATGGAAGCAAACTCCTCATTTTGAAACCTTCAACACCTTACATCGCAAGAAAACCGCTCAAGAGATCGCAAACAAACTTGGCATTGCGTCGTTCAAGAACGATTCCAACTGCATCCAGTGCCATTACACGATGAAAAGTGATGAGCAAAACCAACTGGAAGCGATTTCTGGTGTATCGTGCGAATCCTGCCATGGCGGATCGAAAGACTGGATTGCCGTCCACAATGATTATGGCGGAGAAGGAGTAAAACGCGAGCAAGAATCCGCTCAGCATCGTACTCAACGTTTACTTGACAGTATTCAGAATGGAATGCGAAATCCCGTTAACACCTATCTCGTTGCTCAAAGCTGTTATCGATGCCATACGGTTCCTGATGAACGGCTGGTCAATATTGGCGGTCACGTTGCAGGTAGCCAGGATTTTGAAATCGTAAGTTGGTCACAAGGCACTGTTCGACATAAATTCATCGAATCGGACGGCAAGATAAATTTGGAATCAACTCCCGAACGCCTTCGTCTTCTTTTCATGACCGGCATGATTGCCGATCTCGAATTCAGTTTACGTGCGACCGCAAAAGCGACAACGAAAGATGCTTTCGGAGTAGCATCCGCCCAGCGTGCCTCGCGTGCTCTGAAACGATTGAGATCTGCACAAGACAAATTGCAAATTACTATTCTTGATCAAGTCTTGGCAGTCGTTCAGCCCACGGAACTCAAGCTTAATAATTCCGCCGTTTTAAACCGAGCCGCCGACACCATCCATTCGCTTGGCATCCAGTTTGCCGCTACCATCGATGGTGGCTCGCTATCGGCAATCGACCCCTTTATTCCGCCCAAGGATAAATGGAAGTAGCAATGCAGCGCGAGCCTCAGCGCACTGGCCGGAATCCACTGATCGGATCGTGCACCTGAACGCTCCTGTGTGTTGGTAAACCGACGAGAAACAAGTTTCGCGATTGCTAGCGAAATAATTGTTACGGTTTGTAAAGCGAACGAAGGCATTCTCGTATTCAATCCGCACT
>JANMNK010000105.1:0-6948 GCA_031373875.1 Pirellulaceae bacterium
ATACTTTTCTTCTTGGGCATACTCCTCGCCGTAGGAGCGCTCTCCGCGACGGGAGTCTTGAGCCGTCTGGCCGAACAACTCGATCAAAGCATCAAGTCGCATGAAATCGTGGCGATCATAATCGGGCTTGTTTCTGCGATCGTGGATAACGTGCCGTTGGTTGCGGCGGGGATTGAGATGTACGAGATGCCAATCAACGACACGTTTTGGATGATGCTCGCTTTCTGTGCCGGCACTGGAGGAAGCTGTTTGATCATCGGCTCGGCTGCCGGCGTTGCAGCCATGGGAATGGAGCACATCAACTTTATCTGGTACCTACGCAAAATCGCCCCCTGGGCCACCCTAGGCTACTTCGCCGGCGTCGCCGTCTACTTGCTCCAATCAATGCTATTCGCGGCAGCGGCATAGCAAAGTTCTACCAATAAACGTTTTGCAGGAATTTTTCTCGGTCGGGGGTGGGGAGGGTGTTGATGTCGGGGAGGACGTAGCGGTTTTCTTCGGTGTCGATTAGGAGCTTTCCGTTTTCGCCGAAATCGACGGCTTGGCTGGCGGTCCAGCGGAGAGTGAATTGTTGGCGGCCTACGTCGGTTTCGGTGTCGAACTCGAGGAAGCCATGTTCAAGCTTGATACTGTGAATTCGCAGGATTTGCCGGAGCAAATAGCGGCGCGCCAGCAACTGCCGAACGCGAGCTTGAGATTCTGCTGGCCAAGCGGACAAATCGCGTATCATTCCTAATTCGACTTCGTCACCTTTGTCATCCCAGCCCCGGACACTCAAGTACGCATCCGGTTGCGTGGCTGGAAAAGTACGAACGACAAACACGCTGGAGGATTTCTGTTGTTCGCCGTTCCAAAGCTCGAATCCGTCATGCTGCGAAGGTGCAAACCGTGTAGTGGTTGGGTCGAGCCATACAATCTGATGCTTTGGTTTCTTGGCATCATTTGCGGGCAAACCCTCAGCGGTCGATATGGCGCTTGGGTCGCTCGAGACGGATGGTTTTGCGGGTTGGTCTAACACAGCCGTAGCGGTTGCATCGTCTGCTTGGTCCGAATGCTGGAATGAATTTTGGTGGATGGCGACTTTCGAGGACGAACTGGCCGGTTGTGTTTGCTGAGACTCATAAACCAATTTGTCGATGCTGGGTGCTTTGGAGACTTGCGATTGGATTCGCACCAATCGCGCGTAAGTTCCGTCGCTGGCTAACAAATCCGAATGGCTGCCTTGTTCGACCAACTGGCCACGGTCAAAGACCAGGATGCGGTCGGCGTTGCGGAGAGTTGACAGTCTGTGTGCGATGGCAATTGTAGTGCGGCCGTGTGTGAGGACTTCTAGAGCTTCTTGGATGCTCCGTTCGGCTTCGGCGTCGATATTGCTGGTAGCTTCGTCGAAAATCAAAATTCGTGGGTCATAGAGCAGCGTGCGGGCAATCGATAGCCGCTGTTTTTCGCCGCCGGACAAACCGGCTCCGTGTTCGCCGAGCAATGTTTCATAGCCAAGTTGCTGTCGGCAGATAAAGTCGTGAGCACCAGCGGCTTTGGCAGCGGCGAGGCCTTGTTCGATCGTCGTGCTGGGGCGGCCGTACGACAAGTTCTTCCAGATCGTGCCTCGAAACAGAAAAGAGTCTTGAAAGACGATTCCAATGCGATCGCGCAACTGATGAGTTGAAATTTCCCGAATGTCGATACCGTCGACCAGAACTCGACCTTCCTGGACGTCGTAGAATCGGCCGAGAAGGTTCACCATCGTCGTCTTTCCGGAACCACTACGACCGACGATCCCGATCATTTCGCCAGGGGAGACGGTAAAGCTGACGTCTCGAATCACTGGTTGATTCCGGTCGTAACCGAATGTCACGTGATCGAATTCAATCGCGCCGCGCGGTGACTGCCAGTCAGTGGGATGGCTAGAGTTTACGATGGTGACGGGGGTATCGAGCAGCTCAAGGACTCGTTTACTGCCCGAGAGAAAGCTTGTTAGCCACGACGTGAAGCTCGATAACGCACCCAGTGGTGCATAGAACATCGCCAAGTAAGCGAGAAACGCAATCAACTGACCGAGTGTCATGTCGCGTCCGATGACGTCTCGACCGCCTACGTACCAAACGATGAGACCGCCCAAACTGAAGACAATTTGCATCGCTGCGGAGTAGTTGGCGTTCGTGTATTCGACCCACAGACGCCACTGCCGCAGGTGGTCGTTTGCACGTTGAAACCGATCGTACTCGCGGTCTTCTTGACCAAAGGCTTTCACGACGCGAATGCCGCTCAGCATACCGTTGAGGACCGACATCTGTTTCGACGAAGCGTCCCACAGCCGATAATAGCGTGGATAAACCTTTTGCCAGAAGATCCATGATCCCAAGAATACCAACGGCACTGGGATGAGTGTGTACAAAGCCAGCTTGGGGTTAATCCAAACAAGCATTGCACCCACACCGAAGAGCTGGACTGTCTGGAGCAGGAACCCGCCAGTGACTTGGTGCATCAATCCATGAAGGACTTCGCTGTCATGAGCGACGCGGCTGAGCATGGAGCCAACTTGATGGCGATCGTAATAGGAGACGGCAAGGCTTTGAAGCTTCTGCACCATTTCTGATCGAAGACTGCTTGTCAGGCCCGTTCCAATGGCCGTTGCTATTCGGCCTTTGATGACTGCCACGATCGAAAGCAGGATGCGCGAGAACGCCAAGGCCAAAACGACTAGCAACAAAGCCGTTCGAAAGTCGATATTGCTACTCGTCAAGGTTGCCGTAGCGCTGTCGGTTCCGGCCGACACGTTCAAAACGTTGTCGACCATGTATTGCTGCAACTTTGGAGGCACCAATTCGGCCGCGACTCCCGCCACGGTCAACAGGCACAGGAAGATGGCATTGCGGCGGTAAGGCCGTAACAGATCCGAAACGCGGCGCAGTATTTGACCCCGTTGCATGCACCTGGGGCAAGCTTCTTCGGCGGTGGTGAGTCGCAGCGAGCACGTGCGGCAGCGGGGTACGTCCCAGTTTGCTTCGGTAGGTATCGACGGAGATCCAGGCGACGACGCGTCCCGATCGCTCCGGAAGCTTTCCAAGCGTCGGCAAATCTTATGAAATCGAGTAGCCAGGGCATTGCTGTAACGAATTAAGTCGACCCAACGATTTTCGACAAGGGCTTGGAGCATTCCAGAGCCGACGCCGGAGTTCGTTCGTAATTCGTCGATACTCGTCCAAGGCACCGAGCGAAGAAGGATAGGGGACTGAGAGTCGTCGATGATCGAAATATGGTCGGGAGTAACGACTAGCCACTCGCGGGCCGGTTGACCCGCCAAGCTGATATCGGAGTCTGCGGTCAGTAGGATAGGACGATGATTCAATCCAGCCGCATCGAGGCAGCCTCGAACAGTTCCTGGGATCAGCACAGCGATTGTCAATGAATACGTCTCCGAGTTGCTCCCGCAAGAATTTGCAGGCTATTACGATTTGTTTGCGAAAATACAGGCATTAGAGATAGGTATGGGGCCCCGGTTCCGCCCGAGCTTCGTTTTTTCTCCCTTTCGCAAGACCACAAAAGCTACCAAAATGCCAGTGGAGAGTAACAGGAAAACGAATTTAGCGGTAAAGTAAATATTGGCTCGGCGGGAGAGTAGAAACAACAATGCAAAAAGTATTCGACTCGACGCTTTTGATATTGTGACGACGGCGATGATTTCTGCTAAGACGGTGATCGCTGAATTATTTTCTTCTAGTCGTTCATCGATCGATCAACTTGGATGTATAGCGAATGCAAGTCTCAGTAGATTGTCTTTGCCGACTAAGAGTTGTAAACGGGAAAGTTGCTCCGGGACGCAACTCGTTTTCTTCGCGATTCATCGCTAAAACCCAACGCCGGGCATTCACCCTAGTCGAGTTGCTCGTGGTTGTGGCGATCATCGGAATCTTGGTCAGTCTGCTGTGGCCTGCGGTCGGAGCGGCTCGCGAAGCGGCACGGCGCGTGCAGTGCATGAACAATCTGCGTCAAATGGGGCTGGCGCTGCTGATGCATCATGATGCTCGAGGATATTTTCCGTCGGGATCGGACACCAAGTTTTCGGCTCCTGGCGTGAATTCGTTGTCGGTCAATGAACGTTATCTATGGTCGGGGCAAATACTGCGATATCTCGATTATGTGCCCCTTCAGGATTCGCTGGAGCCCCAGTTGCCATGGTCAGAGGGTTCGAACCGTCAAGCACTACGGACATATGTGTCGATATTTCGCTGCCCTTCGTCGACGGCACCGGATCAAGTAGAACACGGTATCGAAGGGCGAGTGCCGGGAACTTATTTGGCGTGTGCTTCAGGGCTAACGGCCAGAGAGTCTGGCAGTGGTTTGTTGATCAACCGGGAAGATCTCGATGGAATGTTCTTTACCAATAGCAGCATCAATTTGCGCGATGTCTACGATGGAACGGCGTTTACCATGATGCTTGGCGAGACATTATTTTCGCATCGAGTGACGGGGCCGGATGCGACGGGCGTAATTCAGATTGTCGACCATTGGTACATTGGCTCGCCAAGCTTGGCTCAAAACGAGATGTCCGAAGCGATGGGTTCCACGGCCGCAAGCCTCAACTCATTTTTCCGAAAAGACGCTTACATCGAAGACAAAGAGCTCGGTTACTCCAGTTATCACCGAGGCGGCGCGCAAGTTGTCTTTGCAGACAACCATACTCGGATGATCAGCGACTCGGTTGCTCAGAGTGTCTGGAGCGCGATGGGAACTCGCGAAAACGGAGACATCGCCCGCGAGTTGGTGGGTGACTGACGGGCGGCTTGGTCGTACGGGATGTTAGCGCAACGGCGCACGAGCTAGGGTTCTTGGAAATCTTTCAAGGCCTGAGAGCATCAATTTGGTTGATGCTCTTCTTTCTCTTCGTCTTCGCCTTCTTCTCCGTCTTCATCTTCCTCCTCGTCATCCTCTTCCGTTCCAGCGAATACGAAAGCCGAGCGGATGGGGGCGGGCATTGGTGAATTGGGGCCGCGGACGCTTCGCCAGACGATGTCGCCGAACAGCAAGTCGTCGGCAGCATCTTCTTTGGCCAAGTCTAATTTCTCGGACTCTGCAGCACCCCAAGCTCCTGGTAGGTTCTTGGCGTGCAAGTCCACCCCGGCGGGAATGAACTCGTAGGGTGTCAAATCGGCTTCTGCACCAAAGCTCTGGTACATCGGCTTGGCTGCGGCATCGAATTGCGTCATAGGACCCATACCCAGAATCAACTCCATCGTTCGAAGCATGCCGGAAGTCGAATACATGGTCGAATCCACGGTTCCCCGGAGAATGTAGGGACTGATTGCCAAAGCGACGGTGCGGTGAGCGTCCACATGATCCGAACCATTTTGTGCATCGTCTTGAACCACGAAGATAGCCGTTTCTTTCCAGGACGGGCTATGCGAGATTGCATCGACAACCATTCCTAAGGCGAGGTCATTATCGGCAACCATGGCTGTCGGTGTTGGTTTGTCGACGCGCGTTCCATAGGTATGATCGTTTGGTAATCGGAGGACAATCATGCCCGGCAAATTGCCCTCGGCTTCGAATTGCTTCCAGCGTTCGATGAACCGTTCGGCTCGCTTGACGTCCGTAAAATCCAGATCGTATCCACGAAACTGCGGGTCGAAACGGCCGATTAGTGACTCCATTGTCGTCGTGGCGGGATCGGTGGGTGTGGGACCGTTGTCGATGAATTCGCCGAAGGTAAAAAAGCTCACGCCGTGCTCGATGCACTTGTCCCAAATGTAGTTGCTGCTCGGTTCGGCGATCTTAAAATTGCCTTCGGATGGATAGCTTAATTTGCCTCGTCCGCCTCGATAGGTCAGGGGCCAAGTTTTTTCGACGAAGTCCGTCGCATACGCCGCCATCGACCATTCGTGACCATCCGCACTCACTTCGCTTTCCACGTAAAAATTGTCAAGCAGTACAAACTGACGGGCCAAGGCGTGGTGGTTGGGGGTTACTTTTTCGGGGAAGATGCACAAATTCGGTTCGCCGTTTCCTTGGGGCATATCGCCGAATACTTGGTCGTAGGTGCGATTCTCTTTGATGATGTAAACGCAATGCTTGATCGGGCATGGCTCGACTTGCTTGCGTGCGATCACACTTGCTACGCCGTTGGGATCGACGGAATTTTCGGACTTGAGAGGACTAACGGCAAAGGCGGTTTTTGTGTACTGGGCCATGTCCGATGGCGAAGGAGACGGTATCACGCTGAGCGTTCCATCGAATAGGCCGCCGATATACTCGCGGACCGACGATTTGGCAACGAGCGGATTAGGTCCAATTCGGTTTGCTCGCGATGAAGAGCCTTTTCCGTTGGCGACGAGAATCTTGTCGCCTTTATTGGTAAAGCGAACGGAGGTTGGGTACCAGCCGACAGGAATAAATCCCAACGACTTGGTTTGTCCTCTCTGCGTGATGTCAAACACCGCCAAGTTATTGTTGTCCGCGTTCGCAGCGACGAGGACTTTTTGGTCCTGTGAAACGGCGATACTTGACGGTGTGCTGCCGTTTTGAGCGGTCGGGAAAAGCGACGTGCGAATGATTTCGCGCTGTTGACCGGTTGCCGTATCCATCATGACAACGGAGTTATCGTCAGCGCAAGCCACTAACAAAAATCGACCTTCATCCAAGGCAATCATTTCTGTCGGGTGGCTACGCGTGCTCCAGGTTGATTCCAGTTTCCAGTTTTTGAGGTCGACAACGGCAATCGACGCGAGTCCCCATAGGCTGACGTAAGCTCGCAAACCATCCGGCGATACGTTCACAGAATAGGGATAGCTGTCCTTTGGCAAACTCATGCGACTTGCAATACGAGAACCCGCAATATCTACCTGCATCAGTTCGTTCCCTAATAGACCACACACCAGCAGATGTTTATTGGGCAGTTCTGCTATACCGGAAACGACTATGCGATCCTTCTTGTCGCCCAAAATGATGAGT
>JANMNK010000117.1:0-2781 GCA_031373875.1 Pirellulaceae bacterium
CAATTCGCGAGCCGTTTTGTAGAGTTCGATATTGAGACGCGGTGATCGCTCGATGACGGACTTCACATGCTCCACGCGTGTTTGCGATTCGCTGAGAATTTGTCCAGCGGCCAGAATGACTCGCTGCACTTCAGCCGTTTGATTCTGAAATTCTAACGCGGCGACCTTTTGCTCTGGCGTAACGACGCTTGCATCTAAAGGCTTGCATTCAAACGAAGTCGGAGCGACCAACTCCTTGAGTTCTCCATCAACAAATTGAACCAAGCTAGCAGTATAGGCTCCCGGCAACGCCATCGGGCCGTTTCCATCGCTGCCAATTCGATGAGGCCCAAGCCCCGCATGTTGCAGGTCCCAAGTCATGCGGTGCAATCCCGACGATGTCGCTGCTGGCAGTCGTCGAATTACGTTGCCTTGGGCATCTCGAATAATCATCATCATGCGAGGTTCGTCTTCGCGATCCTCCGCTTTTAGGTTTTCCCAAGCTGGATACGGAGTGTCTTGTCCGCTGGAAGATAGACCACGATCGCGTTTCTTGCGTTCACCTTTTTTTGTCTTCAAGGAATCTTTGAGGTAATAGGTGATGACAGCACCGAACGCAGGATTCTCTGCTGTATAAAACCCGGAACCCTGAAATGCTTTGGAGTTTCCGCCCATAGGGTCATCTTCGAGATACATCAAAGCTGGCTTGATGGGCAAGATTGCCGCAGCACTATCGACCAACTCTTGCGTCAGTAGCCGTAAAGGGGAATAGTCGTCGACGATGTAAATTCCTCGGCCAAATGTGCCCAAAACTAAGTCGTTCTCGCGTCGTTGAATCTCAAGTTCCCGCACGGCGATGGTCGGTAAACCGCCTCGCATTTGCAACCATTTCTTTCCGCCATCCAGAGTGGTGAATAGTCCGAATTCTGTACCGACGAAGAGCAATTCGGGTTTGACGTGGTCTTCGGCAATCGTGTAGGTCGAGCCACGGACAGGTAAATCTTGGGATAGTACGGTCCAACTCTTGCCGCGATCGGCGCTCTTTAAGACGTACGGTCGAAAATCGCCTCGTTTGAAATTATTGACAACAACATACACGGTATCGGCGTTGTGTCGCGACGCCTCGATATCGCTGACGTACGCGAATTCCGGAACGTCGAGAAACTCGAACTTTTCGATCTTTCGCCAAGTTGTTCCGCCATCTTCTGAAATCTGAATCAGTCCATCGTCCGTACCGACGTACAATAAATTTGGAGCTACTGGCGATTCTGAGATCGCCGTGATATTGCCATAAAATGAGGTCGACGTGTTCTTGGCTACGGAATCGACACCCCACACCCGACCCATTACCTTGAGTTGGTTGCGATCCAAGTTGCGAGACAGATCCGTGCTGATTGCCTGCCATGAATCGCCTCGATCATCGCTGCGAAAAAGTACTTGAGAAGCGTAATAGATTCGATTGGGGTTATGCGGGCTAATCAAGATTGGCGAATCCCAGTTCCAGCGAAGTGCCGGTCCGTCGGCTGACTCTTGAGGTTTGATATCGATTCGTTCTCCCGTTCTGCGATCAAAACGAACGAGTCCGCCATATTGCCATTGCGAGTAAACAGTATTCGGGTCATTCGGGTCGACTGCGGGATCGAATCCGTCGCCGAATACGGTTATAAACCAATCGCTATTGCGAATGCCGTGTACGTTTCGGGTTCGCGACGGGCCGCCTTGCGTAGCATTATCCTGCGTACCGCCATAGACGTTATAGAAAGGCAACGCGTTGTCTACTGCGATTTTGTAGAACTGGGTGATTGGGAGGTTTCCAGTGAAACGATAATTGGCTCCGCGATCAAATGTTTCGTACAATCCGCCGTCGCATCCGACGATCAAATGATTGGAGTCAGTCGGATCAATGTAAAGCGCGTGGTTATCCACATGCTTGAACCCTTCGCCAACGGGGCGGAACGTCTTGCCGCCATCGTCGGACACCATCATCATCGTGTCCATCGAGTAGATTCGGTCCATCACTTTTGGGTCAACGATCAGCTCTTGGTAATATTGTGGACTGCCAGAAACGTGACTTGATTGCTTGCTCCAGCTTTCGCCTCGGTCGGTGGAACGAAAAAATCCGCCTTCCTCTCCTACTGCCTCGACGATGGAGTACAAGACGTCGGGCTGGATTGGCGAAATAGCTAGTCCAATTCGTCCGCGATCGCCTCCGGGAATTCCACGGTTGATCGGACGCCATGTTTCGCCTCCGTCCGTCGACTTGAAGATGCCCGATTCGGGACCGCCGTCGATTAAAGTCCATTCGTGCCGTCTTCGTTGATATGCCGACGCATACATCGTATCGGGATCGCGAGGATCGGCGATTACTTCCGAGACGCCTGTATTGTCACTGACGTTAAGAACGCGCTTCCATGACCGGCCACCATCGGTTGTTTTGTAAAGACCGCGGTCGCCGCCTGGTGCCCAGAGTGGACCTTGCGAAGCGACAAAGACCGTATCGCTATCTCGAGGATCGATCCATATGCGCCCAATATGCTCCGAGTTCTCCAATCCCATTTTCTGAAAACTCTTGCCACCGTCGAGCGACTTATAGATGCCATCTCCGTAGCCAACACTTCGCTGGCTATTGTTTTCCCCGGTGCCGACCCAAACGACATTGGGATTCGAGGCGTCCAGCGCCAAGCAACCGATAGAATACGATCCGTAGCCGTCGAATATTGGATTCCATGTAATCCCCGCATTTGTCGATTTCCAAACGCCGCCCGACGCGACTGCGAGGTACCATGTGCTGCGGTTGAGTGG
>JANMNK010000120.1:0-2890 GCA_031373875.1 Pirellulaceae bacterium
TTTTAGTACCTTCGACTCCATAAGAGTTGCGGTTGGGATTGTCGGGTTCGTTAAACAGATCCCAGACCTGGACGCGTCGATCTTGGCCGAATCGTTTGATCAGTCCTTGAATGTATGGTTTTAATTCGTCGTGACGTTTTGGGTCCTTGAGGATGTCTGCGCCGGGAGCTTGAATCCAGCCAGAATTGTGGACGTGTGTTTTCGGTGTGGGTTGCTTTCCAAGCTTTGGTTGCGGGTCCCAAACGGCATCTAGTGGAACAATCATCACGCCAATTCCGTGCTTATCAGCGATTGCTAGAAACTGATCGACGCGATTGAGGAATCCTTCAGAGTCCTGGTCCCACAGCAAGTTGTGCAGGAACACACGAATACTGGTAAAGCCTAAGTCGCGAGCCCAGCCTAATTCGCGATCGATGGTTTTGGGATCAAAAGTATCCGCTTGCCACATTTCCAATTGGTTGATTGCGGAACTGGGGATGTAATTGCTTCCAACTAGCCAAGGCTGTTTTGAATACCAGGCGTTTGCTTGTTCTTCCGTCCAACGCTCCCTGGCTTGTGTTGGAAGAACGCAAAACGCAGCGAAACAGGAGACGATGGCAGCGAGAATGTTCCGACGATGAATCTTCATGATGGATATCCGTGTAAAGGATTTAATTGTCGTGTGCTAAAACGGCGAACTAGTATTGTGACAAATCCAATTGCGTTTGTGATTCCGAGAGCAGCTATTCTTTTCCGGAATGTTGACTTTGCAATTCGTTAGCCCGATGAATGACCAACCGCAGTCCATCCAAGACGCGCATGAATCGGCCACGAGCGCGGTCAATCGCGTCGTTGGTCGTTTTATCACGAATTCGTTTCGCTTGGAGGTCTTTGGGCGATATTTTTAGTTTTCCACTGGCGATTTCCGCATCTTCGCGAGCGAGTCGTTGCGTCCGTTGTTGGGCGGCTCCGGTGAATGCTCCGAATAGACCTTCCATCGTTTGTAGAGCTTGTTGATAGCGGCCCAGGCGAAATTCGCAATCGCGCAGTTGGATGATTGTGGATACACCAGGCACAATTCCCGTGCGTTGAGCCGCTTCGGCTAATTGGCTGAAAGCTCCCATATCCAAAATGGTGTCGCGTTCGGCAGCGTCGAGACCACCTGCTATTTCTTCGGTTGCATCGGCCTGTTGCGAATCCGAGTCCACGAATTTCGACGTGAATGGTTCGTTTGATTGATCCGGACTTGGAGCTGGTTCTACAATTGCGGGCTTCGTCGCAACCCGATCGCCATTTGGGGATTGTGTCGACTTGAGGTTGGGTTTTTTAGGCTTCAACCAAGTGATTTTTCCATCGCGACCGTAAGTCCGAAATTTTGTCAGTGCAAACGGCTTTATTTTTTGACCTTCGACAGCCAAGAACAAATTAACGGACTCGTCGATGATCGGTGGATCGCCTGCCACAACAAAAAAGTTGTGCTCGCTCGATACGGCAACAAAATAGTATGCGCCGACGGAGACAGAATGATTGTCGTCGATGAATCCGAAATCGAAAAAGTCACCAAGGATTAGTAACCGCTCCGGAGGGCCAGTTTCGCGTCCAAGTTTCGAGATCAATGCTTCGGGCAATTCTGCAACGGGAGCCGTTCGCGGTGGCAAAGGAGGCGTCTTTGCAGCGACGGGTGGTGCCGTTTCGGTCGGCGTCGAGGGTGGCAGGGTTGTTGATGAAACGGGCGCGGTCTTTGGAACCGGCGCGGACAGGGACTCTTTTTCGAAGGATGGTGAAACGCTGGCGGGGGGGGCCACTGGCCGGGGTGGGACTGCTGTTGCTGCGGTTTCGGTCGTCGCCGGCGCGGTTGGCGATTTACGTTGTTGTCGCGCGATCTGCTTTTGAAGCGACGCTTGCAGAGCATTGAGTTGCTCAAGCGTCTCAAAAGTCTTTTCCTTACGGCGAATCTGCATACGGGTATCTTTGTCCAAAGCAGCACGCTGCTTTGGATCGGGTATGTCGGCCGCTTGATTAAGGGTCGACCATCGCAGTTCTTTGAAAGTCTCTTGGACAGAGTCCAGTATTTTGGCGGCGTCTGTTAAATCACCATCTAGAAACTTGACTCTAGCGTCCAGAACCATGCTGGCGCAACGGGAGCCACGAAGCTGTTTATACAACTCGTCGAATTCTTCATCCACGGCTTTTTGCCTTTTCTATTTTCGCTTCATGAGTGTGTGGGTTATGAGCGATCTTGCAGTACATCATAGACTTGTTTGACAACTCCAACCCAGTTGCCTTGCTCAGTTTGTCGAAATAATCTTAGAGATGGATACCAGGGTGAGTCGTCCCGCTGCAAAAGCCATCGCCAATCTGGAACAAGGTTGAGTAAAACAAACGCTGGTCGGCCGAGGCTCCCCGCCAAATGGGCGGTCGACGTGTCCGTAGTAAGGATGAGATCCAACTGGCACATGATAGCGGCCGTATCCATAAACGCACCACTGGATTCATCGACGGAATCGGGCATTTCGATGATCGGGCACGCACCATGCCAATTCTTGATCTGCTCGCGCCCGTATCCGTGCTGTAAACTCACCAGTTGCACGTCAGGCAGATTTCCTAGAGGTTCCAAAACGGACAGTGGAAACGAGCGAAATTGATCGGCTTGATGATCGCGATTACCTTGCCAAGCCAGTCCGATGCGCATTTTTGCGGGTGGCAGGGATTTGAAATAATCGCGCCAATAACTTAAGAGGTAATCCGCTGGGAACACGTACGGAACTTGAGCCGGAATCGAATTCAAATCGACTTGTAGTATATCTGCCACATCAACCAACGAGCAGTGATAATCAAACGACGACTCGATTGGTAAAGTTTGCGGAATCCACTGGTCGAAACCGTCTTGTTTGCTGAGTAGCGCGGTCAA
>JANMNK010000121.1:0-9167 GCA_031373875.1 Pirellulaceae bacterium
GTCGCTGAGTCTGATAATTCTGCAAATCCGTCTGCTGCACAAGCTCGCGATGTAGAGCCGTCTCCAAAACCGCTTGCCGCCTCGCCAACGCTTGCGATTCCTGAAGCGAATTTGAACCGCGCAGCCGCATCGCCTAGCGCATCCCGCCCGTTGCCTTCGCAATTCAAATCGAGCGTCGGTCAGCAAATGGTCGAGGTGACGCCGGGCGATCAACGTCAAATTTTGACACGCGAATCGGCTGGGGGAATCGCGTCGATGCCCGCTCCAACGGCAGCGCGAGTCATAGCTCCCGCCGCAGTTGATAGCGATCGAACAGCCGACGAGTCCTCGTCCCCGTCGCAAGCCATGGATCGCATGGTCCTAGATCGCGACAGCGCTGTTTCTCGTCAGTCCGCAGCGTCAAGCATTGCAAACATAGCAGCAGGTCCCGAAGTCGCAATCGATAAACCTCGCTCGTCATCGTCCAACACGGGCACGACCCCGATGGGGTTGTCGGCGGCGGATTCGAGCAAGGAGGGACCCGCAATTACCGACGCAACAGCAAATTCCCCAGGGTCAGCAAAATCCTTGTCTCGAAGCCAGACGATGGCTGTGCCACAAGGTTCGGGTGCGGTCGCATCGTCGGGTGTTATTCCCTACGAAATTCAAGACGCTTCAGCCGAAGGCGGATCACAATCTCCTGCTGGTGACTCGACAGACCCGAACCAGGCAATGCGAGAGATGGAATCGCGTCAAGGCGATCTCCAAGGACCGTTTCGCGATGGCGCTAATGTGGCAACTGTTGGAGGTCCCGTTAACTTTGGAAACACGACCACCGGTCCCAAACCCAGTTTTTCTGACATAGTTGGCGATTCTGAAAACCAAGCATCAAGCGCTTTGTCAACAATCGAATCGGCTCAAATTGGTCAGATGTCTGGCTCCGCCATCCAGCGCAACCCCGTACTGAGCACTACGGATGGGCAAGGCATCGCGTCGAAATCCATTGATATTCCACAAGCAGACGATGCGACGGAATCGTCAAGCATTGGTGAGTTGGGGGCACTGGATCCTGCAAGCGACAACATGGGAAATTCAAAGTTAGGCAAGGGCGAGTCTGTTCGATCGTCGTTCACGCTCGACGGACGATCCGAACCGTCCGCTTCGCAATTGTTAGGAGAACCAACCAAGGGACTTGACCCCACTCCGCGAGACATTCGCTTGCCCGAAATCAACCAAGGTGATTTGCAAACGCAACGATTCTTGCGAAGCGATGTTGGCGGGCCGACCATCGCCGGTGCAGGAGTTCCTGTTCCAGCACCCGCTTTCTCGCGACGACTCGATCGAAACCGCGAAAAAAGTCCGGATGAGAGCCTTGGTCCACTCGGGCCTGAAACCGAAGAAGCAATCGAACGTGGCTTGGCTTTTCTAGCGAGACACCAACGCGAAGACGGCTCTTGGCATTTGGAAGACTTCGATACCAAAGTTGACATACGTAGCGATGCTGCAGCAACTGCACTTGCCGTCCTGGCCTTTCAAGGTGCTGGCTACACGCACCGCCAATTCGAATATGCGGCCGTCGTTTCAAAAGCCCTTCAATATCTGGTCGATCATCAGAAATCAAACGGGGATTTGTACATCCCGATGGATACCGTCTCCGACCAAAATGCATGGCTCTACACACACAGCATTGCGGCGCTCGCTTTGAGCGAAGCCTACGGAATGACCCAAGATGCAACCTTGCAAGAACCCGCACAAAGGGCCGTCAATTTCATGGTCGCCAGCCAAGATAAGACTCTTGGAGGATGGCGCTATCGACCTGGGACGGGAACTGACACAAGCGTTACGGGTTGGTTCATGATGGCCCTCAAGAGCGCGCAACTTGCCGGATTGGATGTCCCCAAAGTGACGTTCTTGGGTATCCAGCGTTGGGTTGAAAAAAGCCAAGCCTCGACCGACCAACCGCACTTGTACCGCTACAACTGGATGGCACCCGATACAGAAAATCAGCGCCATGGGAGAATCCCCACCCCAGTCATGACGAGTGTTGGGCTGCTTTTGCGTTTGCACTTGGGCTGGCAACGAGATAATCCAAACATGATCCGCGGCGCTGAATTCTTGCTGGAGCGACCTCCCACCATGGGGACTGCGGAAGCACCTGCTCGCGATACGTACTACTGGTATTACAGCTCCCAAGTCCTCTTCCATATGGGCGGCGATTATTGGCGACAGTGGAATCAGCGATTGCATCCGCTGCTCATCAATTCGCAAGTTCGCGATGGCGACATGTCCGGAAGCTGGGAGCCGCTGGGTGATATCCCAGATGCTTGGGGAAAATTTGGCGGCCGATTATACGTAACGACGTTGAATTTGCTATCACTCGAAGTCTACTACCGCCACCTGCCGCTCTACGACGCAACAGCCAAATAATCATTGCCAACAATCGATGCTAGCTTAGAAATTGGCGGCTCGCCGCAAGCGAATCTCTCTTGGTTCCGTGCTAAGTCGTGCAGAATTTTTCGCATCGAATGTTTTCGGCGTTGACTTGCTAGATCGATTTTTCTATTCAAAAGCCTGCAAAGTCTGTACAGATTTTTTGGGTGCGAGTAGTTGGCATGAAGTTAATGCAAATTGTTTCCGGAAGCGGCTTTAACGGCGCGGTGAAATACGCGCTCGAGCTGACGTGCAATTTGATGGAACGGGGGCACGTTGTATTGCCTGTTTGCTTGCCCGATAGCTGGTTCAGTCAACAATGCGCTAAAAGAAACATTGAGCATCTGACGTCCGACCTGAGTCGCTGGCCCACGACAGAACTGAAACGCGTGGCCACAGTATTTCGTAGCCGATCACTCGAATTATTGCATACCCACAATAGCCGCGCTCACCTCTTTGGCGTCCTGCTCCGGCGGTTTTACGGACTTCCCGCATTAGCCACAGCTCATCAGCGACATTTTCATTTGCATTGGCCGTGGAACGATTACGTCATCGCCAATTCCGAGGCCACGCTCAAGTATCAACGCCGCATCAACTTCGTCCCGAAAACACGCAGCAGCCGATTGTATTGTCCAGTCGATGTAGGACGCATCGCTCGAGTCGAACCATCCGAAGTAAAAAGAATGCGAGCGAGCTGGGGGCTCAAGTCCGAGCACTTGGCGGTTGGCTGTGTAGGAAATATCCAAGAACGAAAATCACAGTTGACGCTGATACGCGCGATCCCATCGATCATCAGCTCAATTCCCGAAGCACGTTTTGTCATCGTCGGTGCTCCAGCCGATAACGAACCTGACTATGTCGAACAGTGTAAACAAGAAGCAAACAAACTAGGCGTCGAAGATTGTATCCACTGGGTTGGCTTTGAAAATCGAATTCCGCTGGTAATGAACGCGCTTGAGTTGTGCGTCTGTGTACCGACTGAGGAGTCGTTTGGTCTAACCGCAGCCGAAGCTTTGGCTGCCGCCAAGCCCGTTATCGCAACCTCCGTCGGCGGTCTGCCCGAATCCGTCATACACGGGCACACGGGGCTGCTCATCAGGCCCAATCGTCCCGAAGAGCTTGCTGCATCAGTCAACCGTTTGCTGCTAGATAGCGACGAACGAGATCGACTTGGCCGCAATGGCTACGAGCACGTTATTCGCACGTTCGGGCTTCAAACGCACCTGGAAAATCTCGAGTCCATCTACCGTCGCGTTGCCGCCTAAATTTAGATACGCAAATTGAAATAACCGTGCGCGACATTCTGCTCCTGGGAAGATAATTCTTTCTAACTGTTTACGGTAACCTCACAACGATTGCCGGCAAACGATCAACTTGAGGACGATCAATGGCGAATCGGGACGAAAATGTGACAGGACTATGTTGCAAAATCGTTTTAATCGGACCGTAAACCTCTGACCCCGAATTTCTGGCTACGAAACCGTCCCTCACTTCTGGGTTTCGGGAAAAATTTATTTCTGCTACGTACAGGGAATGAGAGTATTCGACAATTCTAGGCGGCCTGTTGAAATCGGTGCGATTCTAGAGCATTTTCCCTTTTCGCTTGGCGTTTGACCTGCGTCAAACAGAATTCACAATTAGGGGGGTGATGGAAATGCCGGTTGGGTTTAGGATGAATAAGTAAGAACGATCGACTCGGCGCTGGATTCGTGGCTAATCAGCAATTAGGCTGTAGGCAGTCTTGTGTATTGTCTTTTCATCGATCGAAAAATTGGAAATCCTCGATGAGTAATTACGTCTCGTTGGAAGAAGCTTCAAAACGTCTCGGCATCACCGCAGATGAACTCGTAGAAATGCGATCACGCGGTGAGATTTTTGGATTTCGCGATGGTGCGAGCTGGAAGTTTAAACCGGAAGAAATCGACCGCGTGCGATTAGAACTTAGCGGCGACATATTGGATGAAGAAGCGGGTGGTTCCTCCATCCTCGTCTCTGAAAATCAAATCGGTCCTTCCGGCAGCAAGAGTGGCAGCACAATCGGTGCCGACGGCCGCGGAACAAAACCCGACAGCGACCTCAAGCTGAGCGATGATATCGAAGAAGGTAGCGACGTCGCCCTTATTCCCGACCCCAGTAGTGGCAGCGGCGTTCGATTAGTAAATCGCAACGCTCCCGCACCTGACGATGACGATGTTTTGGAATTGGCGGATGACGATGATGATTCCGTCGAGATTGGATCAGGAAGTTTGCTGGGCAGCGATATCAGCGATATCGATTTAGGCAGCGACTTGAAGATCGATATTGGATCGGGCAGCGATGCGCCCATCTCGACAACCACCAACCGCCATGGGTCCGATGTTTTGGCAGGTTCCGATGTTCGCTTAAAGTCCGGCTCCAGCGACGGCGGCGACGTTGTTCGTGGTGATAGCGACCCATCGATCAGTGGATCTGGTTCTCTCGGTCTTGGTGGTGAGCTCGCAATCTCTGATGAAGACGATTTAGTGTTAGGCAGCGGCAGCGATCTAGGATTGGCTGCCGACAGTGGTATCAACTTGATGAGTCCATCTGACAGTGGACTATCGCTAGAAGACGAGCCGCTCGATTTGGCTGGCACTGGTATTTCTGGTTTGGATTTGGCTGGCGAAGGCTCTGATCCAGGTGGTAGTGGTTCCGGGATTTCCGGTAGCGGTTCCTTGGTTGATTTCCAACAAGACGAAGAATTTCAATTGTCGCCTTCGGGCGGCATCGAAGCCGAAGAAGACAGCGGTTCTCAAGTAATCGAGCTTGAAGACTCGACCGATTTCGGCGACGCCGTGGGCGGATTGCCTGGCGACGATGGAATGCTTGGCGGTGAATTTGGTTCGGACCAAGCCGACGGCAGTCTGGGCGTCGAATCCGGAATGGCTGGTGCAGCCATGATGCAAGGTACTCCGGAAGTTCCAATGGGAATTTTCCCGGTGACAGCACTTTTAGTCACACTGCTGACTTGCGGGATGTCCGCAATATTCGTAACCGATATCGTCCGCAACATGTGGGAATGGAACAGTTCAAGCGATTTGACCAGTTGGTTCACCAACTTAGTCATGAGCTCTCTAGGACTGGGCAAGAGCTAGCACTTCCTTCACTGATTTTGGCAAACTCGACTTTCCGAAATCGGCTGTAAATGGTATGTACCATTTTATAATACGAGGATTTCGTGAAAGTGAACGGAACGCAGGCCAATCCTATTTTCAACTCGCGTCGACGCAGATGGCGTGCGCAATTTGCTGCGCTAACTTCGTTGGCGTTGTTTGCAGCTTTCTCGACAACGGTAGGCTGCAAAAGTGCCTCTTCGTTTTTTGGCGACCGACAGTTGCAAAACGAAAACACTCGCTTGTTGAGTGAGTTTCGAATTCAGAAAAATCGAGCAGATCAACTAGCTTCGCGCAATCAGCAACTCGAATCGCGACTTGGCGAAAGCGAAAAAATGGTGGCGCAAATGTTGCCGGGGAAACCCTTAGGCAGATTGTCGTCAAACACGCAACGCCCACAAAATTATCAGTTGGGCTCTAGGTCTATTGATCCAAAGTCGCTCCCAAACAACTCAATTTCGACTGGCGAAATGGAGTTATCTAATGGACAATGGAAAGTTCGCGGACAGTCGCAAGACGTGAATCAATAGTCTTTGGACAGTCCTTGGAACCGCGAACAATTGTCGCAGGCGTGAGTACTTCCCAAAAACCGGGACGCTTTACCAAAGCCACTGGTTGTACTGGAAATTGGCTTGATGCAGTGGTCCCGCCTTACTAAATCCCTTCAAACCATCCGAATCGCTTGCGTTCGAGAACCTCTCTCGCCAGTTGCCTTCAGCGGTACAAAATCAATAGTTAAATTCTATTCGCAACAAAGAGTCGGAATAGCAGGAATCGGCATTCCCAAAACCGCTACGTACACGAAAATAGAAACGATGAAAGCATCTATGAAATTGGTTTCGAAATATATTGGCGGACTCGTCCTGGTATCGGTTTGCTTTGCAATAAGCGGATGTGACTCGGAACCGGAAATTCGTGTTTACGAAGTAGCAAAAAAACAAAGCACCACGCAGGCTGCCCCCGCGAGAATTTTGGCCGCCATCGTCCCACACAAGGAATCGGTTTACTACGTCAAGGCGACCGAAGCCCCCTCGCGGTTCACAACGACATTCGACGAACTCAAATCGGTTGTCGAAAAATTGACGTTCTCGGCAAACGATGAACCGCAATGGACGTTGCCCGAAGGTTGGGAACAATTGCCAGGCAGCGGCATTTCGATCGCAACGCTGCAAGTATCGAAGATTTCCCCGCCGATTCGTTTCGCTGTCACCGTGCTTGGTGGCCCCGAATCCAACTGGGACAACTACCTCGAAGAAAACGTCAATCGCTGGCGCGGCCAGGTGGGTCTAGAAAACGTAAGCCTAAAAGAACAACGACAATCGATGACGGAGATCAAGCGTGATGGTGAGCCTATTCCCGCCTACATCGTAGATATTACTGGGTCACGATCCACCGACGCCCCCAGCGGAATGAGAGCTCCCTTTTTAGAGAGCATGGGAATGGCACCTCCCTCGGACGCAAATAATCCATCTCCATCGCCCCCACCCGAGAATGCGCCGCTGGGAAACGCTGGTGGCTCGGCAGTTCCCGGTGCGGCTTCGGCCGGTACGACTTCGGCTAGTGCGGAACCAACGCCTTCACCGCTCAACTATCAGGCACCCAGCAATTGGACATTCCGCGGTGCCGGTTCGTTTCGCTTGGCTACATTTGAAATCGAAAAGGATGGCGAAAAAGGCGAGGTCACGGTAAGTTCGGCTCGCAATAACTTGGCCGAGAACGCGGCTATGTGGCAAACTCAAGTCGATCCGGAAGCAGCTGAGGAAATTAGGCAAGCCTCGATTGCTCAATCTTTGAACGAAGTCGAGTCGGTAAAATTCGAAAAGGGAGATGGGCAATTGATTCTATTCCGCAAAGGAACCGACGACGATTCTGCAGCCATCTTGATCGCGGTGATTCCAACGGAAAGTCCCGAGGAAAGCCTATTTGTAAAACTAAAAGGTAACTTGAAACTTGCGAAATCCGAACGGCAGAGTTTGATCGACTTTGCAACCTCGATTCGTTGGTAAGTTTCGTTTCAAGTTCTCAGATAATCCAAGTAATACGGGTGAGGTGAATAGTGGCAACGGGGATGTGGAACGATGGAATAGCCGATGAGGCCGATCGCACTAGTTCAAGGTCGGCTGCAATTGGGCTGACACCTTGGCGGATCCTTCAAATGGCCGGGTCGCTAAAGATTACCGTGGCGATGTTTGCCTTGGGTCTATTCATCTTGCTGGTGGGGACCATCGCCCAGGACGAAGAGAGCATCCCCAATGTCAAGAAGCTATATTTCAACAGCTTCATTGCTCTGGTTCCGTTAGACGTCTTTTTCCCCCAGACCCTTTATCCCCACGATCAACCCATTCCAGGCAAGTTTCCAATCCCAGGCGGTGCAGCGGTTGGATTCATTCTTCTGATCAATTTGATAGCCGCCAAGTTGACTCGGTTTTCATTGTTGGCGCGCGGGAGTAAGCTCGTTGGTGGCTTGATTTTCACAGCGATCGGTTTCGCATTGATCGGATCGATCATTGTTAGTGCACATCGCGGTGACGGAATTCAAGGGGAGCCCCCAATTTCCTATGACGCCCTCTGGTGGACTTTCAAAGCATCCATTTGGGTTTCGGCTATCTCCTCCGTAGTGTGGGCCGTCGCACGTCCCCCGCGAACCATGCTCGTTCTTTGGTTTGCCCGAATCATTTCAGTGATCTTGGTCGCAATCTCCATTTATCTGCTGTTCTCGACCATACGTATCGGCGATCCAGGTCTTCGAATTGTTTGGCAATTGGGTCGCAGCTTTGCCGTCAGCGTTGCTTTGCTTGTGGGACTCATTCTGCTTTTCGGCAAAAGAGGTGGGAATGTTCTAATCCATCTAGCGGTCGCCCTCATGATGCTTGGCCAATTTTTATTCGGTGATAAACAAATCGAAGAGCGAATAACGCTTAAAGAGAAACAGACAACTAACGAATCGTACCGTCTAGACGAAATCGAACTGGCTTTCGTCGATCCAAGCCAACCAGACAAAGAACGCGTAGTCGCAATCGCTTCCGGTGCGATGAAGAAATCGAAAGCCAATAAGTCATGGATTGAATTTCCCGATCTGCCCGTCGACATTCTCGTTTTAGATTGGATGGAAAATTCCAACCTCGTAAAAACAGCTCCCGAACAATCCAATCCAGCAACGGCGGGTTCCGGCACACAGTGGCTCGCGATGGATGCAGTCAAGTACGGCGGTGCCAGCGAAAGCACGAACATTGCTTCGGCCTATGTATCGCTGCGAGATAAACAATCCAATCAAGTTCTGGGAACGTTCTTGGTTTCCCAATGGCTAAACGAAAGCCAGTTGATGCCCCGAGCCAAACGCGAACAGATCGCCATTAACGACAAGAAATACGAAATGGAATTGCGGTTCCGCCGGGAATACAAACCGTATCAACTTACATTGGACGACGTTCGCCGAATCGATTACAACGGCTCTCCCAAGCCACGCGATTTTTCATCGTTTGTTACCGTCGCAGATGCCCAAACAGGTCAGCAGCAAACCAATCGCATTTGGATGAACAATCCGATGCGTTACCGTGGCGAGACTTTCTACCAGTCGGGATACGCGTCGGCGGCCGATGTGGGAGTTGAAACCACCACACTTCAAGT